>DATARI010000164.1:0-8706 GCA_036264255.1 Acidimicrobiales bacterium
AAGAAAATCATCGACGTTATTCAGCACGACCTTGGGCCAACAAGCTGGGAACACCGCCAGATCTTCGGGGAAGGCGACCTCGTGGCTCACCGCACGACAATGAATGGAGTGCACTCCGACTCTACGATGCCACTTCTCAATGGGCTTCCGATCTCGGGTGCTCCATTCTCCTGGGACTTCATCCACATCTGGCGCGTGGTTGACGGGCGCGTGGTTGAGCACTGGGCATGTAGAGACGATGTCGGGCTGCTCCGCCAAGTGGGAGCGTGGCCGCCGAAATAGTTCCTGCGATCTTTGTGAGCGGCGGTTGAGAGCGTCCAGCGGGCCTTGGTCAGCCCGAAGTCACTCTCCGGTGTTTGAGCTGATCTTCATGGGGATGCCTTCCTCCAGAACGCATCCTCGGCATGCTGGTCGAGCGACGCCTCCCAGAACTCGGTTACCTGCTTGCCATTGAGGTGAAAGATGTGCACGGTGGGCCGAATGAATCGGACTCCTCCGTGTTCGATCGTCCCCGTTACGAGAGCCACGGCATGTTCGTCGTCGGCCATGATGGCGTGAATGTCGAAGCCTCCGTCGTCGCTCTCGCTAATCCCAGCGACTTTGGCGAGATAACCAAAGACCTCATCCTTACCGGCATAGGTGCCAGACAAGGGATGAGAACCGGGAACATGGAAGACGACGTCATCGGAGAGGAGGGCATCGATCGCCGCAATATCCGCCGCAGCGTAGGCAGCCACCAACTCACGTAGGACCCGCTCGTTTTGACTTGCCTTCTCGCTCACGGATGCCCCCTTTCAGTCGCCATAAAAGCGGTGAAGTTGAGCCTAGATGAGGCTCCGCCTGCTCCATATCGCCGGAACCGGGGCCTCCATTACGCGGCGGACTTGTCCTGTCAGGTAGTTTTCTCTTCCCAGAGTGGCCAGCCAAAGACGTGGCGTTCGCTCCTTGCCCGAGGTGCAGACAAGACATGCCTGAGTTCCCTGCGATTACCCATGTGGCGCTAACGGTTACGAGCCTCGAACGGAGCGTTCCTTGGTACAAGGCCCTGTTCGGCTCGGACCCGATTCTTGACGAGGACACGGGTCCGTTCCAGCGTGTCGCTTGGCTTTCGGGCGGCACAATCGTCGGGCTAACTCAGTTCCCTGATTTGAGCAGTACTGAGCCGTTCAACGAGCGCCGGCCGGGGCTCGATCATCTGGCTTTCGGCTGTGGAAGCCGCGATGAGTTGAGAGCATGGGAAATCCATCTAGACGAACTCGGCATCCCCAACGGTGGCATCGTGGACGCGCCCGGGTACTCGGCATTGTCCTTTCGAGACCCTGACAACATCGCACTCGAGTTCTTCGCACCTCGGGGCTAGGGCTGGCGGAGTATCTGTCCGCCCAATAGCCGTCCCCTAGCACCGGGAACGGGTCGTATGTCCGGCTCGACACCTTGCGGTGACTTGTAGTGAACTCCGGTTCATGAGCAACCGGCTGGAGATCTCCCGAGACATCGCCGCATCACCCGAACGCGCATACGCCGCCATCTCCGACGTGACCCGAATGGGCGAGTGGTCAGAGGAATGCCACACCTGTGAGTGGCACGAAGGGTTCGACGGCCCGGTCGTCGGTGCCACCTTCGACGGCCACAACCGAAACGGCGAGCACGAGTGGACCACGCAAGGCAAGGTCATCGAGGCGGACCCGGGGCGGGCGTTCGCTTTCGAATGCTCCATGATGGAGTTCCACTTCTCCACCTGGGGGTACCGGATCGAGCCGACCGAATCGGGGTGTCGGGTCACCGAGTGGAGCGATGACCTCCGGCCCGAGTCCGCCTTGGAATTCAGCCAGCAGCTCTCGGGCATCGATGACCGCACGGAGCGAAACCGCAGGACGATGGGTCTCACCCTGGAGCGCCTCGCCTCCTCCCTTGAGGGCTGACTGGTTCTCCTTGAGATTCTGCCCATGGACCTTGCGGGTCAGGTCCGGTGCCTGACCCACACCACCGGTTGGGTGGCCAAGATCCAGTACGGCTACGCGTAAGTCCGCACCAGGGCCAGGACATTGGCAACATCGGGTCCTTCTCCAGCCAGCGTGGTTGCGGCTGGGTTGATTCGCCTGGCGGCAAGCGCACAAAGGTCGACGGCTGAACCGCTGATCGTTGTCACCTCGGGTTCATCTGGGACGAACTCCCATAGTTGGCCACACGGTCCGATGAGGCGAAACGCCACTGGGCCGCTCAGGGTGAGTCCCGATGAGTGGAACGCATAGGGGAGGGTTCGCCAGGCCAGCCGGGCGACGAGCTTCAGCCGCTCGCTGGGGACCAAGTCGACCCCGATGGCGTCAGCGATGTCCTGGGTGTGGATCCACGTTTCAGACATACGGGTGGTCGCGAGGGTGCGAGCCGAAAGATTCCCGGCCACCCAGGGGACCCGAGTCGAAAGATCCATACCCTCGAGGGTGGCGACCAAGCCAGCCGCCGCGAGGCTCCACCGATTCACTACATCCTCGAAGAGAGCGCCTCGTTCACGATCGACCATCACGGCCACGCTGTCATCGACAGAGGTTCCGCCTCCCCACCCGCCCGTACTGTCCACGGGGGCGGTGCCGAACCCGACGGTGAGGCTTGCGATTGCCATTTCGTCTGATTGAGCAAGGTGGAGGAGGACATCGGCCACCGACCACCCAATGCACCGAGTCGGTCTGTCGGCTTCGGCCATCGTGACGCCGTCCAGGACCATCGCCGTTTCGGCCTGCTGATCGCGGAGTGCACTCACGGGGTCCACGTCGGCCGAGCCTAGGTCGATCGTCGAGAATGAGGCACCCCGTGCTCCGGACCGCCGGGTCAGCCGCGGTTATCGGTCCGTGGCCGACGAACAGTTAGATGCGTACAAAGCCGCGGTCAAGAGACTGGCCTCGCTCATCTGAACTCCAATCTTTTAGCCTGCAAAGAGACGATGCAGGCCGCCACAAGTCGTCGCTGAATCTTGGACCGCGATGCCAAGTTGACCGAAGGCGCTGGCGGTTACCGGAAGTCCCGGGACGGGGGGACCGGGCCCAGCTCGATGGAGTCGATCCGCTCGGCGATGAGGTTGGTCGCTCCCTCGGACCGCTCGAGTCGTCCCCGGACCAGGAGGCCGCGGGACGACCGCGCCACCGACTTCCAGCGGACCCACGCCCCCCGGGAGCAGACGACGTTGATCATGCCGGTCTCGTCCTCCAGGTTCAGGAAGACGGCGCCGTGGGCGCTCTCGGGTTGCTGCCGGTGGGTCACCACCCCGCCGACGGTGATCCGGCTGCCGGGCGGGGTGGCGTCCAGCTTGTCGGTCCGGGTCACCCCGAGGCTGTCGAGCCGGGGGCGCATCAGCTCCATGGCGGTGGTGTCGGGAGCCATGCCCAGCGACCACAGGTCGTCGGCCACGTCCTCCCAGGGGGTGGGGGTGGGGAGCGGAGGCGGCTCCGATCCGGTGACCACCCCGGGGAGCCGGTCGGCGGTGGCCTGGGCGGCCGCGCCCGCCGTCCACACCAGCGACCGGCGGTTCCGGCCCCAGGGCGGCCGCCCGTCCCGCGCCCGGCCGTTGGCGCCGGCGGGGGAGGCCGGCGGGATGGGACCGGGGTGGCCGGACAGACCGTCGAGGGCTCCGGCAGTGGCCAATGTCTCCAGCTGGGTTTGGCTGACCCCGGCCCGGCGCACCAGGTCCTCCATCCCCGACCACGGCTGGCCGTCGGCGATCCTCTCCGCCGTCTCGTCGCCGATGCCCCGCACCGACGACAGCCCGAGCCGGATCACCGGCGTCTCCCGACCGCCCTCCGCCCCGTCCTCCAGCCAGGCCCCGGCCCGGCTGGCGTTCACATCCGGACGGCGGATCTCCACCCCGTGCCGCTTGGCGTCGGCGATCAGGCTCTGGGGCGACCAGAACCCCATGGGCTGGGCGTTCAACAACCCGGCGGTGAAGGCGGCGGGGTAGTGGAGCTTGCACCAGGCGCTCGAGTACACCAGGTAGGCGAACGCCACCGAGTGGCTCTCGGGGAAGCCGAAGTTGGCGAAGGCGGCCAGGGCGGCAAACACCTGCTCAGCCACCTCCACCCCCACGTCCCGGGCGGCCATGCCGGCGAACAGCCGGCCGCGGAGCCGCTCCATCCGCTCCCCTGACCGCTTGGCGCTCATAGCCTGGCGCAGCTCGTCGGACTCGGCGGGGGAGAAGCCGGCCACGTCGATGGCGATCTGCATCAACTGCTCCTGGAACAGCGGGACCCCGAGGGTCCGCTTCAGCGACGGCTCCAGCAACGGGTGGAGATAGGTGATGGCCTCGGTCCCGTTCCGTCGCCGGATGTAGGGGTGGACGGCATTCCCCTGGATCGGCCCGGGACGGATGAGGGCGACTTCGATGGCCAGGTCGTAGAAGCAGCGGGGCTGTACCCGGGGGAGGGTGCCCATCTGGGCCCGGGACTCCACCTGGAACACCCCGACGGTGTCCGCCCGGCACAGCAGGTCGTAGACCGCGTCCTCCTGGCCGAGGTGGGCCAGGTCGATCTCGACGTAGTGGTACTCGCGCACCAGGTCGACCATGTGGTGGAGGGCGGTGAGCATGCCCAGGCCGAGGAGGTCGAACTTGACCAACCCGGCCGCCGCGCAGTCGTCCTTGTCCCACTGGAGCACACTGCGACCCGGCATCCGGCCCCACTCCACCGGGCAGATCTCCACCACCGGTCGATCGCAGATGACCATGCCCCCCGAGTGGATGCCCAGATGCCGGGGGAAGTCGACCACCTCGGTGGCCAGGTCTCGCACCAGCGGCGGGAGATCGTCGCGGTCGCCGATCGGCTCACCCCGCTGCACCGACTTCGACCACCTGTCCACCTCTTCCATGGAATGGCCGAGGGCCTTGCCGATGTCGCGGATGGCCGACTTCGACCGGTAGGTGATGACGTTGGCGACCTGGGCGGCGTGCAGCCGTCCGTACCGCTCGTAGACGTACTGGATGGCCTCCTCCCGCCGACCCGACTCGATGTCGACGTCGATGTCCGGCGGCCCGTCGCGGGCAGGGGAGAGGAAGCGCTCGAACAGCAGCCCGAGGGAGACGGCGTCGACGTTGGTGATGCCCAGCGCGTAACAGACGGCAGAGGTGGCCGCCGACCCTCGGCCTTGGTAGAAGATGTCGTTCTTACGGCAGAAGGTCACGATGTCCCACACGGTGAGGAAGTAGCCCGGGAACCCGAGGGCCCCGATGACGTCGAGCTCGTGGTCGAGCTGCTTCCAGGCGCCCGCCACCTGTTCGGCATCCCGGGGGCCGTACCGCTCGGTGGCGCCCCGGCGGACCAGCTCCACCAGCCAGGTCTGCTCGGTATGGCCGGGCGGCACCGGAAAGTCGGGCAGCCGGGGGGCCACCAGACGCAGGTCGAAGGCGCACTCGGCGGCGATCTCCGCCGCCCGTTCCACCGCCCCCGGCCAGCGGGCGAACCGTCGCCGCTGCTCGGCGTCGCCCCGGAGGCAGGCGCTGGGGGAGGGGGGGAGCCAGCCCTCGAGGTGCTCGAGCGACTCCCGGGCCCGCACCGCGGCCAGGGCGGTGGCCAACGGGAAGCGGGCGGGGACGGCGTAGTGGACGTTGTTGGTGGCCACCGGGGTGACCCCCCGCTCGGTGGCCAGCAGGGCCAGGGTGTCGTTGCGGGTGGTGTCGATGGGATCGCCGTGGTCCCACAGTTCCACCGCGATGCGGTCGCGGCCGAACCGGTCGATCAGCTGGTCGAGGACCCGGGCGGCGGCCGCCGGGCCGCCGGTGGTGACGGCGGAGGCCAGCGCCCCCTTCCGGCAGCCGGTGAGGATCTGCCAGTGGCCCTGGTGGCGGTCGGTCAGGTCGTCGAGGGTGAAGATGGGCTTGCCCTTCTCCCCCCCGGCGAGGTGGGCCTCGGCGATGCCCCGGCTGAGACGGGCATATCCTCCGGGGTCGCGGGCCAGCACCACCAGGTGGGCCCCGTCGGGGTCGGGGACCCCGGTGCGGGACGGGGCCGGGGTCCCGGCGCCGGTGACGGTGAGCTCGGCCCCGAACACGGTGGGGAGGCCAAAGGCGCGGGCCGCCTCGGCGAACCGGACCGCCCCGTAGAGACCGTCGTGGTCGGTGAGGGCCACCGCCGAAAGGCCCAGCCGGACGGCTTCCGCGGCCAGCTCCTCGGGGTGGCTGGCACCGTCGAGGAACGAGAAGTTGGAGTGGGTGTGCAGCTCGGCGTAGGTCATGGCGGTTCGGGGATGGGTCAGTCGTAGGTGGCCTCCACCCACCACCGGCCTCGTTCGGCGAGCAAGAGGCGGGCATGGGCGTCGGTCACCACCTGCATGCGGGCGCTGCGCCGGCGGGAGCGGGACCACCACCGCTCATCGGTCGGCCACGGCCCGGCCCAGGCCGTCACCGCCGCCCAGGGGTGTCGCTCCACCGACAGGCGGTCGGGGATGGCGGTGAGGAGGCCCCGGCCCGAGACGGTCACCGGGGTTCCGGTCCCGTCGACGAGATCGGCGGGGAGCGGGTCGGGATGGATGGAGGCCGGGGCCGGCGGGGGGATCCGGCCCGGCCACGGCGCGTGGACCACGGAGGTGTCGGGGGCCTCGTGGGCGTTCCAGGTGACGAACCGGGCCTGTTCGGCCGGGCTGCGGCCGCCCTGGAGCCGAACGGTGACCACGCTGTCGGGACCGAGGAGATGTTGCACGGCGGCCAGGGCGCGGGCGGCGCGGGCATCGGTGTCGCTCACCCCGCCCCAGAATCCGGACTGGCCGGCCACCGCCGGGGCCCGGTTCCGCAGGCGGTCGACCCGCCGGCCGGTGGCGGAGAGGCGTAGCTCACCCGGTTCGCTGAGCTCGCCGCTCCGGGCGGAGGCCACCAGGTGGCAGACGACGCCGTCGGCCCCGAACCGGCCGAGCACGTGGGGCTCGGGGAGCGAGGCGAAGTCCCCCAGGGTGCGGAGGCCCAGCCGGGCCAGCAGCTCGGCCAGCTCGGGGTTCCCCAGCACGTCGACGGGGAACGGGGCGAGGAACTCTCGGGTCATGCCGGGGGGGACGACCAGGCCTCCCCGGGCGGCCAGGACGGCGGCGAACAGCCCGTCGGCGATGCCCACCTCCACCGGGGTGACCTCGGCCGCCACCGCGCTGAGCAGCACCACCAGGGCCTCCTCCCCACCGAAATAGCGGGCCGGGCCCCGGGCCGGGAGCGAACAGACGCCCGGCCGAACCACCGTGACCCACGGGCAGTAGGCCTCCACCGCCCCGATGACCTGGATGAACAACCGGAGGACGGCCCCTCCCTCGTCCTCCTCCAGGAGCTCGGGACAGCGGATGACCAGCAGGCGGTCCATCAGATCGACCCGACGGGTTCGGGGGAGGCGGCCAGGGTCTCGATCGACCCGGTGGGTGACGGCAACCACAGGTGCTGGCGGACCGGGCGGGTCGCCGACCGTCGGCCGGTGGCGGTCACCGTCATCCGGCGGCGGCGCAGGTACCCCTCGCCGCTTCCGATCCCGTCCCAGTGGACGGCGTCGATGGTGAGGCGCATGTCCGGGCCTTCCGGCCAGCCGGCGCGGCCCGGTACCACGATGAGGACCGCCCGGCGTTCCTTGGCCCGGGCGATCAGTCGTCGGGCCATGGCCGGTCGGGGTGGGAACGGCGGGCAGAGCACCACCAGGTCCGCCCCGTCGATCATGGCCGCGGTGGCTTCGGCCCACCCCGCCCCCGGCCGGGGCACCAGCGCGAGTCGGACCAGGTCGACCCCGAGGTCGCGGGCGGCGACCGCGCCCACCCCGGGGATCCCGATGGCCGCGCTCCAAGAACCGGCTTGCGACGCGCCGGCCAGCAGGGCGAGAGCCAGGGTGACCCCGCCGCCGACCGTCCCTCCACCGCGGGTGGCATCGGCCCGACCCGGGGGGCCGGCGCCGGTGACGACGATGGTGGTGCCCCGTCGGAGGCTCCGGTCGGGGAAGAGGTCGGCGAGCGGGGCGGCCACCGGCAACAGGCGGGTCTGACTCGACGTGGTCGGCCGGGTGCGCTCAGCCAGGATGGCCAGGGACTCCTTCCCCTTTTCCCTGGTCAGAGCGGTGCTGATCGAAGGGTCGGCCGATGATACGAACATATGTTCGTACAGTAGCCCGTCTCCGGCCAGGACGCTCCGGCGGTGCCCCCGGGGTCCCCGGCGGCGTCCGGGGTGGAGTCGGGATGGCCTTCCGGTGACCACCGGGGGGAGGGCAACGCCGCCGCCTCACCGGACTTTCGGGTGACCTCTTATGGTCTTCTGGTGACCCTCGTATGACCCCCTTGCGACCTCCGAAAAAATTTACGAAGTGTGCACCACATGAGCCGGTCGGCTGGATACGATGTGGCCACCAGAGAGAGGAGGTGGTCCAACTGAGCAATCAACGTTTTGGGATCCTGGAGGTGTCTGGCCGCTAAGGCGGCCCGCTGTACCACCTGGCGAAATCCAGCCAGCACCCACTGGGCGACTTAGCCGGGCCTCTATCCCACCCGGCGCAGTAGGGAACCCAGTGCCTTACTCAGCAAATGTTGAAGCGACAGGGCGCCCTCCGGGGCGCTCTGTCGCGTCCGGGCTCAACCGGGGGGGATGAGCACCGGCTTGATGACCCGGCCGCTGAGCGAGGCCTGCTCCGCTTCGTTGATCTGATCGAGCGGGAAGGTCTCGATGAGCCGGTCGAACGGGAAGCGTCCCTCCCGCCAGAGATCGAGCAGCCGGGG
>DATARI010000165.1:0-25511 GCA_036264255.1 Acidimicrobiales bacterium
CGCTTTTGGCAACGGCTCGCAACTTCCGCCGGGCGGCGGCGGCACGGCCACTTCTGACCGGTGCGGCCGGAGCCGGAGCTGCGGTGCTGGGCGCCACCCTCCTCGAGGTGCGGGGCCGACTCCTGGGCGAAAAGGGGGGCCGCGACGCTGCCCCCTCTGACCTGGCCCGAAGTGTTGCGGCCCGGATGACCACCCCACTGCTGCCCGACGACTACCTCCATCTCCTGAATCCGCTCTGGACGGCGCGGGAGATACGCGGCAAAGTCGTCAAGGTCGTCCCGGAGACTGACGACGCCGCCACACTGGTGATCAAGCCCGGCTGGGGTTGGTCGTTCGACTATCTCCCCGGCCAATACGCCGGAATCGGGGTGCAGGTGGACGGCCGCTGGGCCTGGCGGTCCTATTCCATCACCTCTGCGCCGATCAAGAACCAGGGCCATATCGCCATTACCGTCAAGGCGATGCCCGAGGGGCTGCTCTCCGCCCACCTCGTGCGGGGCCTCGACCCCGGGACCATCGTGCGCCTTGCCCTTCCCCAGGGGGAGTTCGTCCTTCCCGATCCGCCACCGGCCAACGTTCTGTTCTGGACCGGCGGAAGTGGGATCACCCCCGTGATGGCCATGCTGCGGACGTTGAATCGACGGGGCACCATGCCCGATGTCGTGCACATCCACTCGGCACCGAGCCAGGAACAATTCATCTTCGGAGACGAATTGCGAGCCATGGCCGAGAGCCATCCCAACCTCCGACTGGTCGAGTACTTCGATGACGACGGCGGCCGATTCGAGCTGTCCCAGCTGGACGCGGTCTGCCCAGATTGGCGGCGGCGTCAGGTCTGGGTGTGTGGCCCCGCCCCCATCTTGAAAGCGGCCGAGACCCACTGGGAAAAACACGGGCTGGGGTCGCACCTCCATGTCGAGCGATTCTCGGTGACCCTGTCAGAATCCGCCTCCGGCGGGCTGATCACTTTCGCCAAGTCCGGCAAAAACACCCAGGCCGACGGGGCCACCACCCTGCTCGAAGCCGGCGAGAAGGCTGGGGTACCGATGCCCTTTGGCTGTCGCATGGGTATCTGTCACACCTGCGTCGCCCCACTGACGAAGGGCCTGGTCAAGGACCTGCGCAACGGAAACGAGTACGGCCAGAACCAAGGCATTCAAACCTGCATCACCGCTGCCGCCGGTGACTGCACCATCGACCTGTAAAAGGAGTCCCATGCCCATCTCCGACGTGAAAGCGTTCGCCCATCTTTCCGAAGCCGATGTGGAGGCGTTCGGGGCCGAGCTCGACGCCATCCGAGCCGACATCGAAGAGTCACTCGGTCCCGACGACGCCGGCTACATCCGGTCTGTCATCCGCCTCCAACGGCGGCTGGCGGTCGCGGCTCGCATCACGCTCTTCGCCAGTTCTCTGCCTACGGCATGGGTGGCGGGGACCACCATGCTGGCTCTCAGCAAGATCCTCGAGAACATGGAGATCGGCCACAACGTAATGCACGGCCAGTGGGACTGGATGAACGATCCGGAGATTCACTCCGGCACCTGGGAGTGGGACACCACCTGCCCGGCGGAGGGATGGAAGCACTCCCACAACTTCGTGCACCATACGTTCACCAACGTACTGGGCAAGGACAACGACGTCGGCTACGGCATACTGCGGGTCACCCCGGACCAGAAGTGGTCGCCGGCCAATCTGGGCCAGCCCGTCTACAACGCGTTGCTGGCCCTCCTGTTCGAGTGGGGCGTCGCCCTCCACGACTTGGACATCGAGGCGATCCGCCAGCGCCGCAAGGACCCCAAGGAAACCCTGCGCCAGCTCAAGCTCATCGGGCGGAAGGTCCGCCGCCAGGTCGGGAAGGACTACGTAGTGTTCCCGCTCTTGGCGGGTCCGGCATTCATCTCCACGCTCACCGCCAACTTCACCGCCAACATCATCCGCAACCTGTGGTCCTACATGATCATCTTCTGCGGCCACTTCCCCGACGGTGCCGAGAAGTTCGGTGAGGAAGAGCTCGAAGACGAGACACCGGCCGAGTGGTACCTCCGCCAGCTGCTGGGCTCGGCCAACTTCGAGGGCGGGAGAGTGCTGCACGTACTTTCTGGGAGCCTGGGGTACCAGATCGAGCACCACTTGTTTCCCGACCTTCCGAGCAACCGCTACCCCGAGATCGCCGAACGGGTGCGGGCCCTGTGCGAACGCTTCGATCTCCCCTACACGACCGGCCCGCTGCTTCGTCAGTACGGGCAGACGCTACGCACCATTCTGAAACTGAGCCTGCCGAGTCGCAACGCGGCCTCGGTCTACGAGCTGAGGTCGAAGAGCCCCAAGCGGGCCAGCGCCGAAGAACTGCGGCGCCACGCCGGCACCGTCGCCCCTCAGGCCGCCGTCTCCTGACCCATCACCCCGGGGCGACCCACCGGCGCACGGACAAACCCGGAGATCGCGAGCGGCCGCAACGGGACGCCCTTTCGCGTTTGTGACGCGGGCCCTTCAGAGCCGGACGATCACCTTTCCCTTGGCATGGCCCTGATCGAGGTAGGTGAACGCGTCGGAGATCTCCTCGAAAGGAAAGACCCGATCGGTGACTGGCTTCAGCCGATCGCGCTCGACCAGGTCGGCGAGAACTGCGAGGTCCTCGCCACTGGGGTGCATGAGGAGCGATCGGTAGTTGATTCCGGCCCGTCGGGTCCGGGCGCGAGTCCTTGAATTGGCTGCCCACGTCGCGGCGACGATCACCGGACCCGCGGAAAGATCTTCACGAGCGGTGGTTGGGTCGACGTGAGTGATCGAGACCGCGTTGCCACCTCGTTTGAGGATGGTGAAGGCATCCATCAGATCACGTCCACCCGTGAGCAGGAACGCGCCGTCGTAGTCACTGAGCACATCTTTGAATTGCTGCGTGCGGTAATCGATGACCGTTGCAGCTCCGAGCGAGTGGACGAGTTTCGCACCCTCTGCCGATGCGGTGGTCGCTACCTCTGCCCCCATCTGCACGGCAAGTTGGATGGCGAGCGTGCCCACTCCGCCAGCCCCACCCGAGATGAACACCCGTTGCCCGGGACCGGCGCCAATTTGTTGCAAGCCTTGCCATGCGGTGAGACCCGCCAACGGCAGACCCGCCGCATCCTCAAAACCGAGAGTGTCGGGCATTATCGCGACGAGGTCCTCCTCCACCACGCAGTACTTCGCATAAGCGCCCAGCTTCCGTTTGTTGACACGGGCGAACACGCGGTCCCCTGACTTGAAGCCCGTGACGTGCCGACCGACGTCTTCCACCACGCCGGACAATTCGCTCCCGGCCACTCTCGGCAGATCCAGGGGCCACACCAACTGCGCTCCCGCCGCTTGCACCTTCGAGTCCACCGGATTCAGCCCCGCCGCCTCGACGCGGATGAGCACCTCATTGTCAGCCGCGGTTGGCTCGGGGACCTCACGGAGCTCCATCGTGCGTCCCAACCCCTTGCGAGTCAGCACATATCCCTTCACGGTCCACTCCTCACTTGGTGCCAGTGCGTTCCCGCCTGGCATGTGTACACTGACAACATTAGGTAAGGATGTGTGCATTGTCAACATTGTCGAAGGACACCTACCACCACGGCGACCTGCGAGCCGCGTGCCTGACCGCGGCCCTCGAACTGTTGGCCGAGGGTGACGAAACCACCCTGTCGTTGCGGGCGGTCGCTCGTCGTGCCGGCGTTTCGGCCAACGCCCCCTACCGCCACTACCCCGACAAGGATGCCCTCCTAGGGGCAATGGCCACCCAGGGCTTCTTGGACCTCCGTGCGAAGTTGGCCGCCGCTGACGCCGCCGCGCCGGACGGTAAGGAGTTCGTTCGGATGGCTCAGGCCTATGTGGCCTACGCCATCGAACACCCGGCGCTCTTCCGGCTGATGTTCGGTCATCCCTGCAGTCAGTCGCATCCCGAGGCGACGGATGCGGCGACTCAAACCTTCGATGTCCTGGCCACTCGCGTCGATGCGACAATTCCGCCGGAACGCCGGCTGGCCTTCATGGTCGGGGCCTGGTCGCTCGTCCACGGGCTCGCTTCGCTCATATTGGACGGGAAGTTCAGTTCGGTTCAGCCGAGCGACGTGCCAGAACTGGTGGAGTCCACCGTCAGTGCGGTCCTCGCCGCGGGTGGTGATCCCCGGAGTAGATACTCGGGGTAGTCGAACTATTGGTCGTAGGCGATCGAAAGCCCTAGGAGAGAGGCTTGCCCGTCACGGGGTCGACACCATGAGTCAGGTGGGGCGAGGAGTGTCAAGGATCAGCCGTGGCTGTGTCCAAGATCAGGCGTTGTCTATCCGTTAAGGCTCAGCCGTTACAACACACACACCCAGGTGGGGCAGGCAGGGATCGAACCTGCGACCGAGGGATTATGAGTCCCCTGCTCTGACCACTGAGCTACTGCCCCGACCCGGAAAAGGTACACGGCGGCTCGAGAACCGGCGGTTGGGAGGTGCCCTACGCTGACCTGGTGGCCTCCTCGAAGTCCCAGCTCGAAGCGCTAGAGCACGAGCTCACCGAGTGCCGCCGGTGCCCCCGGCTTGTCAGCTGGCGGGAGCAGGTGGCCCGGGAGAAGCGGGCGTCCTTCAGTGACCAGGAATACTGGGGTCGACCGGTGCCCGGATTCGGCGACCCGGCGGCTCGGGTCCTGGTAGTCGGACTGGCGCCGGCTGCCCACGGCGGAAACCGCACTGGACGGGTGTTCACCGGCGACCGGTCGGGTGACTGGCTCTTCGGTTCCTTGTGGCGGACTGGCTTTGCCAACCAGCCGACCAGCGTCTCAGTCGACGACGGCTTGAAGGTCACTGACGTGTACATCGCCGCGGCGGTGAGATGCGCCCCGCCCGCCAACAAGCCCACCCCAATGGAGCGGGACACCTGTTTGCCGTTCCTCCGGCGGGAACTCGAGTTGCTCACGGAACTCAGAGTCGTTGTCGCCCTCGGCCAGTTCGCTCATCAGATTCTCGCTGGTGAGCTGGGCATCTCGCCTCGGCCTCGCTTCGGACACGGTGCTGAAGCCACCGCCCCCAACGGGATGGTCCTGCTCAGCTCCTATCACCCCAGCCAGCAGAACACCTTCACCGGCACCTTGACCGAACCGATGATCGACTCGGTGTTCTCACGGGCCCGTACGCTGGCCGAAGACGACGGCTCCTCGTCGACGACGCCGGCATAGTAAGACTGTCGCGATGGGCAATCTCAGCTATGCGGAGTCAATCGTTATCGGCCGGTCGGCGAAGGAGCTGTACGCCCTGGTCTCCGATGTCACCCGCACCGGAGAATGGAGCCCGATCTGCAAAGCCTGCTGGTGGGACGAAGGGGATGGGCCGCAGGTAGGTGCCTGGTTCACCGGGCGGAATGTGACCCCGGAGAGGACGTGGGAGACCCGATCCGAAGTCGTGGTGGCGGACCCGGAGCGGGAATTCGCCTTTGTGGTCGGCGGCTCCTGGGTCCGCTGGGGCTACACCCTCAACCCGGTTGACGGCGGCAGCGAGCTCACCGAGTCGTGGGAATTCCTCCCGGGTGGCATCGCCAGGTTTGAGGAGCGTTACGGAGCCGACGCCCAGGGGCAGATTGCCGACCGCACCAAAGCTGCGCACGAGGGGATCCCCGCCACGCTGGCGGCCATCAAGAGGATCGCCGAGTCAGCGTGACGGGCGGCTCCATCCGCTGATCAGGGAGGGTAATCAGGGAGGGGCGATGTCGACCAACAACGAAGGGTCCCCGGTCGGACTCAGCGCCGCCGCCAGGTTTGAGGAACTGACACCCGTCCGACCCAGGGCATCGGCGAGGAACCTGACTGTTTCCGCCCGCATGGCGCTCGCCTCTGGGGTGTCACCCAGGAAGGTGTCGAGGTGGTCGCCCCCGGTCGCCGACACGAAGACCTTGGCCATGTTGGCCGACTGGTAGACCTGGTAGGCGTCAGGGTAGAGGCCGTACTCGTCGTCGGTCCCGACCGCCACCATCAAGGCTCCGGGAGTGGTCGCGTCCCAGGGCCCGGCCACCCCATCGGGTATCTGGCTCGAGAGTGAGAGGTACGCCCGGATGCGGTGGTCGGCGTAGGCGGGGTCGAGGGCCAGGACGGCCACATCGGTCCCCCCGTCGGAGTGGCCGGCCACCGCCACCCGGGTCGGGTCCACCTTCCCGGCGGCACCGTTGAGCATGGCGGTGATCACGAACGACAGGTCCAGGGCCTGGTTGCCGAACTCGGTGATCGGCGTACCTGGCTGGGTGTCCGTCGAGTCGGGAAAGGTGGGTGCCGCCACCAGGAAGCCCGCCGACGCCCAGGTGTCGAGGAGCGTCTCGTAAGCCAGGGGATCGGAGTCCCACCCATGGGCGAAGACCACCAACGGCAGCGGACCAACGGCACCCACCGGGCGACGGATCACCGTGGTCAAGATTCGACCCGACTGCGCCGGCACGTCCCCTCTCGCCGCAGTGTCCCGGCTGGCGTCGACCAGGGTGATCGAATCATCCTGGACGGCGAATGGCGGCTGGGGAGCAGGGGGTGGCTTGGTGGTCGACGTTCGAATGCCCGATCCATTCCCTGACCCGGTGTGGCTCGTATCGCCACCGCCTGCCTTGGCCGGATCCGGCGACATGCTCAGCGTGATGGCCAACGCGGTCGCTCCGGCCACCAAGAAGACCGCCAGGACGATGGCTCGGCGGCGCCAGTAGCTCGGGTGAGGACCGGGGCGTTCGAGACCTTCTATTCCGAGCGGCGCGTCCGGCAACGATCCCCTTTGGTACGACCTTCGTCTGACTCATGCAAATCTTGCGCAGTACCGGAAACGGTAACGCGTTCATGGCCCGTCATGACCGCAGGAAGGTCGTACTCGGCATCGCTTGGCGTCCTTACCATCTTGGATCAATTGGTCCGACACCCGATCCCGATGCCAGCCTTCATCCCAGTCAAGTCGTTTGAGAGGACGACCAATGGGAAAGAGTGTTTGGCACAACCAGCCACCACCCAACTCCTGGAGACACCATGGATCGCAGTAAATTCATCGAACTTCTCAACGAAGATCTCAGTACCGAGTACCAGTCAATCGTCCAGTACAACCTTCACATCACCACGGTGACAGGCGCCGAATATGTCAGCACCATTGAAGAACTGACGAAGCATCTGGGCCAGGAACTTAGCCACGCCCAGACTTTGGCCGCCCAGATTGCGTTTCTCGGTGGCGATCCCACCACGAGTGTGCGGGAAGTCCCCGTAACCAATGGCTCCCGTGAAGCTTTGGAGGCAGACCTGCAGCTTGAAGAAGAGCAGCTCGACCGCTACCGCGAGCGGTTCGCCCAGGCCAGTGAACTGGGCCTGGCCGATGTGGGCGAATCCCTGCGGCCGCTCCTGGAGCAGACTCAGGAACACGTCCAAGACCTCCGGACCGCCCTCGGCAAATAGGCGGGGCCTGAGTTTCCGAGCGGACTCCGCAGGCAACCGCCAGCGCGGTGTCCCGGCGAGGCGGCTCTTTGCCAACGTCGGGTCAGGCTCCAGGACCAGGGCACCCCTACGCTGGGACGGATGATGGAGCCAGGACCGCGGTTGGCAGCCGGACGAGACGCCGACATCTTCGAGTACGGACCTGGGCTCGTGCTTCGCCGATCTCGAGCCGGACGCTCGCTGACCGAAGAAGCCCGGGTCATGGAGTACGTGCGATCCCAGGGATATCCGGTTCCTGCGGTGGAGGAAATGAGCGACGATGGCCTCGATATGGTCATGCAGCGCATTGAGGGCACCGACATGGTGGCCACCATGTCCAAGCGCCCCTGGACAATCGCCCGGCAAGGCAGGACATTGGCCGATCTCCACCGTCGACTGCACGAGTTGATCGCACCGGCCTGGCTACCCGACGCCCCCGTCGGTCGCGGGGATCGTGTGCTCCACCTCGACCTTCATCCGCTGAATGTGATCATGGGCCCGGAGGGCCCGGTGGTCATCGACTGGACGGGGGCGTGCCGAGGCAATCCGGCCGACGATGTGGCGCTGGCCTGGGTTCTGATGGTGGCGGGCGAGGTGCCGACCGGGCGGGTGCTCGGAACCATTCTCGGCCGGGCTCGCTCGGTCCTGGTCAATAACTTCGTACGCTCGTTCGACGTCGAGGCGGATGCCGTGAAGCAGAGGCTTGCTGAGGTTGTGGCGTGGAAGACCTTGGATCCCCACATGTCGGCCCGCGAGCAGGACCAGATGCGCCAGGTTGTCAAAGCGTTCGGCAGAGAAACCCCGGCGTAGCCGATCGGCCGAAACACGACCCACCCGAATGACGAGGGCTCCCCGGGCGGAGGGCGCCAAGCCAACCCCGGGAGGACGAATTGGCCCATGACCAGGGAAAAGCTCCGGGGGAGAGACTCGAACTCTCAACCTAGCGGTTAACAGCCGCTCGCTCTGCCGATTGAGCTACCCCGGATCGGCGTGCCAGAGGACATTAGCCGCGGTTGGTTCCCCCTCTGGCCGTCGGGACCCTTCCCGCATCGGGGTTATCTCTCCCCGGCTCGGCGAAGATGCAAACTGGCCTCGATCCGGCCACAATGGGCGGATGAGGTTTCGCATCGCCACTGCCGTCGCGTTCGGGCTCGGGTACACCCTCGGGACCAAGGCCGGGCGGGAGCGCTACAACCAGATCGTCAAACTCACCGGCCAGGTCACCCGATCGGCACCGGTGGCCGGGTCGATCAGTATGGCCACCGACAAGGCCAAGGCTGCCGCCGCCCTCGGGGCGGAACGGGCCAAGGATGCCGTCGGCGCCCGGCTCGGCTGGCGGGACGGCGACGAAGCCGCCGACGCCATTGCCGCCACCATGGCCAACGACATGGCCTCCGCCCTCAACGGCCATCGGGCGGCCAGCCGCTACTGACCGAAATCGGGGAGAACGGGTTCAGGCTTCGTCGAGGTAGTCGCGAAGCAACTGGGCGGAGTCCGGCCGCCGCAGTTTCGCCAACGTCTTGGCTTCGATCTGCCGGATCCGTTCCCGGGTGACGCCGAACGCCTTGCCGACTTCCTCCAGGGTTCGGATCTTCCCGTCGTCGAGCCCGAACCGGAGCCGGACGACGTCCTCCTCCCGCGGGCTCAAATGCCCGAGCGCCTCCCTGACCGCCTCGTCGAGCATGATCCGGGCCGCGGCGTCGTCGGGGACCACCGCCCCTCGATCCTCGATGAGATCGGAAAGACTGAAATCGTCCTCATCCCCCATCGGCTGTTCCAATGACACGGTGTCCTGATTGATGCGCTGTATCTCCCGGACCCGTTCGATGGTGAAGTCCACCCGCCCCGCCACTTCCTCGGCGGTGGGCTCGCGTCCCAACTCCTGGAGCAGTTGGCGCTGCGCCCACACCACCTTGTTGATGGTCTCCACCATGTGGACGGGGATGCGGATGGTTCGGGCCTGATCGGCGATCGCCCGGGTGATGGCCTGCCGGATCCACCAGGTCGCGTACGTCGAGAATTTGAACCCCTTGGTGTGGTCGAACTTCTCCACTGCCCGCATGAGGCCGAGGTTTCCCTCTTGGATGAGGTCGAGGAAGGCCAAGCCCCGGTTGCGATAGCGCTTGGCGATGGAGACCACCAGCCGGAGGTTGGCCTCGATGAGGGCCTCTTTGGCCAGTTGGCCGCGCCGGACCAGCTTCCGGTCCTCGGCCAGGTCCTTCTCGGAGCCCACCAGGGTGACCGTCCCGGCCGCCGCCAGCCGCTCGGCGGCTTCTGTCCCCGCCAGGATCCGCTCCGCCAGCTCCACCTCCAGCGAGGCGTCGAGAAGCTTGACCTTGCCGATCTCCTTCAGATAGGTGTGCACCGGATCGGCCGCCGCGCTCCCGAACCGGTCGCCGCCGACGTAGGCATCGCCGGAAGGCGCCGGCCGCGGCGCTCGGGGCTTCTTGACCACCGCCACTTCCCGCGCCGCATCGTTGGCTCCGTTCGGCGAGGTGTCGATGGCGATCCCGCCGGTCGCCACCAGCACCCCGGCATCGCCGCGGTCACCCGCCGGCGCCGAGGCCACCGAGTCGTGATCGCTTCGAAACGCCTTGACCGGACTCTCGAGGACGACCATGTCCTCGTCGGCGCCGGTCGGCGCCAACGGCACGATGGTGGTCTCGCCGGTGTCGTAGGTGAACTCGATGCCCTCGGCCCGGATGCGGGTCACCAGGCCGGTGATCAAGTCGGCGCTCAACTCCACCGACTCCAGCACGGTCATCACATCATCCTGAGTGAGGAAACCCCGCGACCGACCCAGCTGGATAAGCCCATCGAACAACGCAATCGGGAGTTCTTCGAGCGGGCCCATTGCCACCTGAACCGTCTCGTCAGCCGTCAAGGGTCACCTGGGACACGCCGTTGTCGTCCTTCACCACCAGCCAGGCTACCAACCGGGCCGTGGCCGCCGCCGCCGCCGCCGGGTCGTCGAGTTCCTGGACCCATACGCTGGCCGCCGCCGCCTCGGCGGCCGCCTCCGGTGAGGTACGGGCCTCCCTGGTGGCCAAGGCCAACTGCCGCCGGACCGCGTCCCTCACCAGCTGGGAGACCACCTCGTCCGGCTCGCCGCGCGGCTCCTCGACGGTGAGCCTGACCAACAGGGCCCGCACCGCCGGCTCCGAAGTGTCGATGGCCTGATGCAGGTCGTCGGTGGTCATGAGGACCTCGAAGGCGGTCCGTTGCAAGCCGTCACTGAACAACGGCGCCTCGAGCCGGTGGGCCACCTCCTCGGGCCGGTGGATGGCCAACCGGAGCGCTTCGAGTCCCGGCCGGAACGAGCCGTCGCCCGCCATGCGCCGTCCGTTGGTGCCACCCCTCCTCCCGATGTTGGCTCCCCCCGAGCCCGCTTCGTCGCCATCCCAGCCCTCGTCATCGGGATCGCGGATCCAGGGTTCCCCGTCGGTCCCGTTGGGGTGCGGTGACCCCGGCGGTCGGGTTGCCGCCCCGCCGCCCCCACGCGACCCCCGCTTCTCGGGTTCGGGCTTCGGGCCCTCCTGGCGGAGGCGTTCCAACCGCTCCCGCAGCGGGGCGGGCTCCATCCGGGTCCTCTCCGCCACCTGCATGACGTACTGGTCGCGCACCAGATCGTCGGGGTGCTCGGCCACCGCGGTCAGGGCGGCGTCGGCCGCCTTGGCCCGTCCTTCCGGGGTGGAGAGATCGGCGGCGGCCAGCACCCGTTCCACCCGGAACTGGAGAAACGGCTTGGCGTCGGCGATCGCCGCCCGGAATGCCTCCGGGTCCGAGCTGGCCAGGTCGGCCGGGTCCGCCCCGGCGGGGAGGTTGGCCACCACCACGTCGACTTCGTGGCGGCGCTCCCATTCGTAGAACCGCCCGGCCGCCGACTGGCCGGCCCCGTCGGCGTCGAAGGCCAGTACCACCCGCTTGGCGAAGTTCCGCAACAGCCGGAAGTGGTCGTCACCCAGGGCGGTTCCGCAGGTGGCCACCGCCCGCTCGACCCCGGCCACGAACGAGCCGACCACGTCGGTGTAACCCTCGCACACCACCACCTCGCCGGTCTTGATGATGTCAGCCTTGGCCCAGTTGAGGGCGTAGAGGATCCGCCGCTTGGAATAGATGGGGCTCTCGGAGGAATTCTTGTACTTGGCCGGATCGGGGCTGCCGGGGAGGACCCGGCCCCCGAACGCCACCGGGTGACCGGACGGATCACAGATCGGGAACAGGATCCGGGCCCGGAAGGCATCCTGGAGCCGGCCGCGCCGGTTCACGAAGCCGAGCCCGGAACCCACCGCCAGGTCGTCGCTGAGCTTCAGGGCGCGGCAGAGCGCGTCCCAGTCGTCCGGCGCCCATCCCATCCGGAACCGGCGCACCACGTCGCCGTCATAGCCCCGCGACCGCAGGTAGTCGCGGGCCAGTCCGGCGTCGGCCCCGGTGAGCAGCCGTTGGTGGTACCACTCGGTGGCCTGCTCCATGGCGTCGGTGAACACCTTGCGGCGCTGGCTGTCCCGGCCGGCGTTGGCGTCCTCGTGGATGACGATCCCTGACTTGTCGGCCAACCGGCGGACGGCGTCGACGAAGTCGAGGTGCTCCGTCTTCCGGACGAAGGTGATGGCATCGCCCTTTTCCTGGCAACCGAAGCAGTAGTAGAAGCCCTCTTCGGCATTGACGCTGAAGGAAGGCGTCTTCTCGCCGTGGAACGGGCAAAGTCCGACCCAACGCCGTCCCTGCCGCTTGAGGGCGGCATGCTCCCCGATCAGGGCGACTATGTCGGTGGCCGCCCGGACCCGGGCAACGTCCTCGTCAGGTATGCCCATACGCCCCGACGGTACCGCGTCGACGACTCCGAGTATCCGCTGCTACTTCTTGGCTTTGGCGCCGTTCTTCGACTTCGGCGTCACCAAACCGGCCAGCACCGCTTGGGCGCAGGCCAGGCGGGCGATCGGCACCCGGAAGGGCGAACAGCTGACGTAGTCGAGTCCGGCCTCGGCAAAGGTGGCGATCGACTCGGGATCGCCCCCGTGCTCCCCGCACACCCCGATCTTCAGGTCCGGGCGGGTGGAACGGCCCCGCTCCACGCCGAGCCGGACCAGCTCGCCCACCCCGTCGGGGTCGACGACCTCGAACGGGTTCCGCTTGAGGAGGCCGAGGCTGAGGTACTCCGACATCATCCGGCCCTCGACGTCGTCGCGGCTGAACCCGAAGGTCATCTGGGTCAGGTCGTTGGTCCCGAAGGAGAAGAAGTCGGCCTCCTCAGCGATCTCGCCGGCCCTCAGGGCGGCCCGCGGCGTTTCGATCATGGTGCCGATCAGGACCTCCAGCTTCCCGGGGGCCGATGCCTTGGCCCCCTTGCCGGTCGACCCCTTGGATCCCTTCTTGGCACCCGCCGAGGCGGCCAGCGACGTCGCCACCGCCTCCTCGACCCACGAGCGGGCCAGGGCCATCTCCTCCCGGCCGACGGTCAGCGGGATCATGATCTCGACGATCGGTCGCCCGCCGGCGGCCACCCGGTCGAGGGCGGCCTCCATCAGGGCCCGGACCTGCATGGCATAGAGGCCGGGCTTGATCACCCCGAGCCGCACCCCGCGGGTGCCGAGCATCGGGTTGAACTCGTGCCAGGCCTTCGCCGCCTCGTAGAGACGGTCCTCTTCGGGGGTGAGCCCGACGGTGGCCTGCTTGATGGCCAGTTCCTGGGTGTCGGGGAGGAACTCGTGAAGGGGCGGGTCGAGCAGCCGGATGGTGACCGGCAACCCGTCCATGGCCTCGAGGATCTCCTCGAAGTCGGCCTTCTGGGCCACCCGCAGCTGTTCGAGGGCGGACTCCTCGTCCTCCGGAGTCGAGGCCAGGATCATCCGGCGCACGATCGGCAGCCGGTCCTCGCCCAGGAACATGTGCTCGGTGCGGCAGAGGCCGATGCCCTCGGCGCCGTGGTGGCGGGCGTTGGTGGCGTCCGGCCCGTTGTCGGCATTGGCCCGCACCCCGAGATAGCCGGCCCGGATGTCGTCGGCCCAGCCGAGCAGAGTCTCGAACTCCGCCGGGGTCTCACCCTGGGACAGCGGCACCTGCCCAAGCACCACCGTGCCGTTGGTGCCGTCGACCGAGATCCATTCTCCCTCGTTGACCACGGTGCCGCCCACGGTGAAGGACGACCCCGAGATGCGGACCGCCTCGGCGCCGACCACCGCCGGCTTGCCCCAGCCCCGGGCCACCACCGCGGCGTGGCTCACCAGGCCGCCACGGGCGGTGAGGATGCCCTCGGCGGCGAGCATGCCGTGCACGTCTTCGGGAGAGGTCTCGCTCCGGACCAACACCACCTTCTCGCCGCGCAACGCCGCCGCTTGCGCATCGTCGGCGGTGAGGTAGACCTGGCCGACCGCCGCCCCCGGGGATGCCCCGAGACCGGTGGTCAGCACCTTGTAGCCGGACCCGGCGAACTGTGGATGGAGGACCTGGTCGAGATGCTCCCCGGTGACCCGGCCCACCGCCTCCTCCTTGGTCAGCTTGATGGTCCGCTCCCCCACCATGTCCACCGCCATGCGGAGGGCGGCGCTCCCGGTCCGCTTGCCCACCCGGGTCTGGAGCATCCACAACTTGCCCTGCTCGATGGTGAACTCGGTGTCACACATGTCGCGGTAGTGGGCCTCCAGCCGGGCGAAGATGGCCAACAGCTCCTTGTGGATGGAGGGGAACTCGTCTTTCAGTGCCGAGAGGGGCTGGGTATTCCGGATACCGGCCACCACGTCCTCGCCCTGGGCGTTGACCAGGAAGTCGCCGTACTCGCCCCGCTGGCCGGTGGCCGGATCGCGGGTGAACCCCACCCCGGTCCCCGACGCGTCGTCGCGGTTGCCGAACACCATCGCCTGGACGTTGACGGCGGTGCCGAGGTCGTGGGCGATGCGCTCCCGGTTGCGATAAGCGTTGGCCCGCGGCGAGTCCCAGGAGCTGAACACCGCCTCGATGGCCCCGCGCAACTGATCATCGGGGTCCTGGGGGAACGGCTTCTTGGTGTGGCGCTCGACGATCTGCTGGTAGGCGTCCACCAGGTAGCGGAGCAGCGGGGTGGGGATGCCGGCATCGGAGGTGGTGCCGGCCAATTCCTTGGCCGCATCCAGCAGGGTGTCGAACTCCTCCCCGGGGATGTCGAGCACGATCCGCCCGTACATGGCCACGAAACGCCGGTACGAGTCATAGGCGAACCGCTCGTCGTCGGTCTGCTTGGCCAGCCCCTCCACCGACTGGTCGTTGAGCCCGAGGTTGAGGACGGTGTCCATCATCCCCGGCATGGAGAACTTGGCCCCCGAGCGCACCGAGACCAGGAGGGGGTCGGTGGCGTCGCCAATCCGCTTGCCCATGGTCTTCTCCAACCGGGCACGAGCCTTGGCCACCTCGGCGGTGAGGCCGTCGGGCCAACCGCCGTCCATGTACGCCCGGCAGGCGTCGGTCGAGATGGTGAAGCCGGGCGGGACCGGCAGTTCGAGTACCGACGTCATCTCGGCCAGGTTGGCGCCCTTGCCTCCGAGCAGGTCTTTCATCTCCATCGGGGGCTTGCGGTGCTTGTGGTCGAAGTCGTAGACGAACGGCATCGGAAACGGTCTCCTGGGTGGGTGGTGGGGTTGCGTGGCTGCGCGAGCGCAGGCATACGAGCCTACTTGCCTCGCCCATCGGCCCCGAAACGACGCCCCTCGGCCAATCCGGTGGCGGCGGGATGCTCAGGCGGCGGAAAGGCGCCGCTGCAACTCGGCCACCAGGCCGTCGATGGGGACGCGGACCTGCTCGGTGGTGTCCCGGTCCCGAACGGTGACGGCACCGTCCTCCAGCGAGTCGAAGTCGACGGTCACGCACCACGGGGTCCCGACCTCGTCCTGGCGCCGGTATCGCTTGCCGATCCCCTGGGTCACGTCGTAGTCGCACATGAAATGGGGCTGCAGCGAGTGGAGGACCTGGCGGGCCAGCGGCTCGAGGGTCTCCTTCTTGGAGAGGGGAAGCACGGCCACCTGGTACGAGGCCAGCTTCGGGTGGATCCGGAGCACCATGCGGGGCTCCCCGCCCACCTCGTCCTCGTCGTAGGCGGCCAGGAGGAACGCCATCATGGTGCGGGTGGCCCCCGCCGCCGGCTCGATCACATAGGGGGTGTAGCGCTCGTTGGTGGTGGGGTCGAAGTAGTCGAGCTTCTCGCCGGAGGCAGCAGCGTGCGCCTTCAGGTCGAAGTCGGTGCGGTTGGCGATCCCCTCCAGCTCGTCCCAACCCCAGGGGAAGAGGAACTCCACGTCGGCGGTGGCCGTCGAGTAGTGGGAGAGCTCGTCGGGGTCGTGGTGGCGGAGGCGAAGCTGCTCTTCGGGCATCCCGAGGGAGAGATACCAGCTGTACCGCTCCTTCAGCCAGTACTCGAACCACTGGTCGGCGTCGGCCGGTGGCACGAAGTACTCCATCTCCATCTGCTCGAACTCGCGGGTCCGGAAGACAAAGTTCTGGGGAGTGATCTCGTTGCGGAACGACTTGCCCACCTGGGCGATCCCGAACGGCGGCTTCTTCCGGGTGGTCTGGAGCACGTTCACGAAGTTGGTGAACATCCCCTGGGCCGTCTCCGGCCGGAGGTAGGCGACCGCGCCGTCGTCCTCGATGGGGCCGGCGTGGGTCTTGAACATCAGGTTGAACGGCCGCGCCTCGGTGAACTCGGTCGACCCGCAGTTGGGGCACACCCCTTCGATCTTGTCCTGACGCCAGCGCTGGTGGCATTTGCGGCAGTCCACCAATGGATCGGTGAAGTTGGTCAGATGTCCCGAGGCCTCCCAAACCGCCGGGGGGGACAAGATGGCGGCGTCGATGCCGACCACGTCGTCGCGGAGCTGGACCATGGCCTCCCACCAGGCATTCTTCACGTTGCGCAGCAGGTTGACCCCGAGCGGTCCGTAGTCGTAGGTGGAGCGGAACCCGCCGTAGATCTCGGCCGACTGGAAGATGAAGCCGCGGCGCTTGCAGAGGCTGACGACTTTCTCCATCAGGTCGCCCACTTCGGGCGCGTCGGTGGGCGGATCCTGGTCAGGCATGAGAAGAGAGCGTACCGGACCGGCCGGGAACTTCCGCACCCGACCATGGCGGATCCCGCCGGTCGACGTGGATGACTACAGCCGGGAGTAGAGTTCCGCCTCGCCCGCGAACACCTCGGCGGCTTCAGGGCTGACCGACGGCCGGGTCAAGCCGATGGCGGCCAGCACGTCCTCCGCAGTGACCGCCGACGAACCTCCTTCCAGCGCCCGGTCGAAGGCGACCTGGGCGCTGCGCTGGGCGACCAAGGCGAAATCGGCCGGGGTGAAACCTGCGGTGCGAGCCGCCACCTCGTCGGGGTTTCCGGACCGGAGGAACTCGGCGGCCAGATCGGCCCGCTCGGTCTGGTCAGGAGCCCCGACCGGGATGATCAGGTCGAACCGTCCCGGCCGCAACAGCGCGTGGTCGATGGTGGCAATGGAGTTGGTGGCCATGACCATCAGCCGGTCTTGACGTGACTTGAACATCGGGATGGCCTTGAGCAGCTCGTTGACCAGGGGCTGGCTGTCGGGACGGGTCGTCCGATCGGAGGCGATCTCGTCGGCCTCGTCGATGAAGCACACCAGCCGGTCGACCCGCCCCAGTTCAGTGAGCGCCTCCCGGAGCGCCCGCCCGCCCTCCACTCCCTGGCCGAGCAGGGAAGGATGGAGCTCGACGAAGGCCCACGACAGCCGGGAGGCAATGGCCCGGGCGAACGAGGTTTTGCCGGTGCCCGGCGGGCCAAAAAGCAGTACTGCCGCCGGCGGCACCAGGCCGAGCTGATCGGCCAGCGCGGTGTGGGCCAACGGCGCCACCACCCTCCGTTCGAGGATCTCCTTGGCCGACGAGAAGCCCTTCATCGCCTCCCACAAACCGCCGGTCGGGACGTGGCCGCCGAACCGCTCGACGATGGCCATCTCCTCAGGGACCATCGATGCATCCCGGATGTAGAGATGCAAACCGTCGAGGTGGGTGAATCCCTGGTTGGTGAAGGCGGTCTCACCAGCCTGGCCCGGCTGCACCAGGGCCAACAGCCGCCGTGCACCGCGATGGATGATCTCCTGGTCGAGTTGGCGCAGCAATGCCGACCCGATGCCCTGCTTTCGCCAGTCGGGATGGAGGGCGAGGGCCATCAGGTGGGCGTCGCCGCCTGAGACCCGGGCCACGCTGGCTCCCACCAGGATCCCCGACGACATCACCACCACCGCCGGTTGATGCTCGTGCAGGGCTTCGACAACGTCGCTGCGGCTGTAGGCAGCGCCGGTGGCCGCCTCCGAAAGGTCGATCAACCGGACGATCTCCTCAAACGGAATGGCCGGGTCGCGGTAATCAAGGGTGAGGGCACGCCACATCCTGGACACTCGTTCGACCCCCCAACTCAGGCCCCTCCATGGTAACGCCGGTGCGAACCAGGAGGCGACGGTGGGTCGAGATGGTTAAGGTTCGGCCGTGGCCAATAAGGGACGTATCCGCCTGATCGCGGCGCTCGTTCTGGCGACCGCGATGATCGCGGCATCGTTGGCGATGGCCCCGCCGCCATCCGTTGCGTCGGCCGCCACCGCCCCGACCCTGGCCGCCGGTCAGCCGGTGGGCTTCGGGAACGCCGGCAACTACGGGTCGGTGGCCGGCCAGACCCTGGCCGCCCCGGTCGTCGGGCTCGCCTCCACCCCGAGCGGGCTCGGCTACTGGCTGGTGGGCACCGACGGCGGCATCTTCGCCTTCGGCGACGCCCAGTTCTGGGGCTCGACCGGCGGCATGAGATTGAACCGGCCGGTGGTCGGGATGGCGCCCACCCCCGACGGGAGGGGCTACTGGCTGGTCGCCTCCGACGGCGGGATCTTTTCCTTCGGCGATGCCGGGTTCTACGGCTCTACCGGCGGCATGACCCTCAACCGGCCGGTGGTCGGGATGGCGCCCACCCCCGACGGGAGGGGCTACTGGCTGGTCGCCTCCGACGGCGGGATCTTCGCCTATGGCGACGCCGGGTTCTACGGCTCCATGGGCGGTGTCCGGCTGCAGGCCCCGGTGATCGGGGTGGCCGCCACCCCCAGCGGACACGGCTACTGGCTGGCCGCCGCCGACGGCGGGATCTTCACCTTCGGCGACGCCGGGTTCTTCGGCTCCATCGGCGGCCAGCCGCTGGCCGATCCGATCGTGGCCATCGCCGCGGTCCCCGGCGGGGGCGGCTACTGGATTCTGCCCGGCGCACCGCCACCGCCGATCGGCGGCCCGACGGTAGCGGGGCTGGTCATCTCCAACCTGTCAAACCTCCCCGGCGGCCTGTATCCGGTCGGAGACAAAGTGGTGGCGTTGACCTTCGACGACGGGCCCAACCCGACCTTTACCCCCCAGATCCTGCAGGTGCTGACCCAGTACCGGGTGCCGGCCACCTTCGAGATCGTCGGCTACGAGGGGGCCGCCCGCCCCGACCTGCTGAAGACCGAAGCCGCCGACGGGATGACCCTGACCAATCACACCTGGGACCACGCCGGCCTGACCACCCTCAATGCCGGACAGTTCGCCGGAGAAGTGGACGCCACCACCAACCTGATCCAGTCGACGACCGGGCAGACCGTGAAGTGCGTCCGTCCGCCCTACGGCTACACCAACGGTTCGGTGGTGGCGCAGCTGGCCCAGCGCGGCCTCGGCGAACTGCTCTGGGACATCGATCCTTCCGATTACACGACGCCCGGCGCCGGGGTGATCGCCAACCGGGTGCTCGCCGCCCTCCATCCCGGGGCGATCGTCATCCTCCACGACGGCGGGGGCGATCGGTCCCAGACGGTGGCCGCCCTGCCCGCCATCATCACCGGCATCCAGGCCGCCGGCTACACCCTGGTGCCGGTGTGCAACTAGGTGTTGGGGTGCAGATGATGGTCAGCAGCGGGCTACGGTCACCAACCGGGTGGTGACCGCGTTGGCCAGCAGCCGGCCCCGGACGGTGAGGACGGCCCGACCGTCCACCCGGTCGACCAGCCCGTCGAGGTCGGGGTCCTCGGGCAGCGCCTCGGTGGGCACCCCGTCCCGGGTGCGGAGGCTGAGAGCGAGACCCTCGAACCGTCGTTGCTCGGCGGTCAGCACCTCCTCCCCGGCGGTGGCGCTCCTGCCCCCCTCGATCTCCTTCACGAAGCGGTCGGGGGTCCGCACGTTCCACCAGCGGCGGCCGTCCCGGTGGGAATGGGCCGCTGACCCGATTCCCCGGTAGTCGCCCCGGTTCCAGTAGAGGCGGTTGTGCCGGGACTGGTGGCCGGGCCGCGACCAATTGGAGATCTCCTCCCAGGCATAGCCGGCGGCCGACAGGATCTCGTCGGCCCTCTCGTACCGCCGGGCCTGCACGTCGTCATCGGGATGCCGGTCGGGCTGGGTGGCCAGCGGGGTGCCGGGCTCGACGGTCAGCGAGTAGGCGCTGATGTGGGGCGGACCCGAAGCCAGGCCCATCACGTCGGTCAGGCTCTGCTCCCAATCGGCGTCGGTCTCCCCCGCCCCGCCGATGATGAGGTCCATGCCCCAGGAGGTGAACCCGGCCTCGGCCACCGAGGCGGCGGCCTCCACCGCGGTGTCGTGCCCGTGCCGTCGGCCGAGACCCTCGAGCACGTGGGGAACCGTCGACTGCACCCCGAGCGAGACCCGGGTGACGCCGGCGCCCCGGTAGGTGGCCAGGCGTTCGGGTCCGGCGTCTTCGGGGTTGCATTCCACCGTCACCTCGGCGTCGGCCGAGCGGGGGATGGCGGCCAAGATCGACATCAGCAGGTCGGCGGCCAACCGTGACGGCGTCCCGCCCCCGAAGAACACCGAGGTGGCCGCCGGCATCCCCTCGGACTCGATGGCCCGGTCGACCTCGGTGATGCAGGCGGCGGCGTACGACTCCATCAGGTGGTCCCGGTCGGTGTAGGTGGCGAAGGCGCAGTAGTCGCAGCGCGACCGGCAGAACGGAATGTGGACGTAGACCCCGAACGGGGCGCCGGGCATCGGGGTCACGCCCCGGGTCCCGACCGGACCGATCGAAGCCGCCGGTCGAGGTGCACCTCCATCGCCTCGGTGGCCAACATCCCGACCTCGTCGGTGGTGGCCGACCGGGGCTCGGCCAGGACACCGGCCAGCCCGCCGCCGAGGACCCGCTTGAGGAGAGCCAGGGCGTCGGCCGACAGCGGACGGCCCCGCCGGCAGTTGCGGCACAGCACCCCACCCTCCACCAGATCGAAGGCCACCAGCTGGGAGGCGTCGTCCTCCCCGCAGGAGGCGCAGGCGTCCAGCACCGGCTCGGTGCCCTCGAGGGCGAGGACCTTGAGGAAGAACGCCGGGGCCACCATCGGTGAATCGCGCTCGGCCAACGCCGCCAGCGCCCCCACCAGCATGGCGTAGAGCCGGGGGTTGGCATGGCGCTCCTGGCCCACCTGGTCCACCACCTCGAGCATGGACATGGCCGAGGACATCCGGTCGAGGTCCTCGCGTACCGCCCGGAAGGTGTCGATGACTTCGACCTGGTTCACGATGTCGAGGTCGCCCCGGCCCTGCCAGCCGAGCAGGGCCACATGGCTGAAGGGCTCCAGCCGGGAGCCGAACTTGGAGCCGGTGCGCCGCACCCCCTTGGCCACCGCCCGCACCTTGCCGTTCTCCTCGGTCATCAGGGTGATGATCCGGTCGGCCTCCCCCAGGCGAATGGTGCGGAGCACCACCCCCTGATCCCGGAAGAGGGTCATCCCGATCCGGCGGAGCCGCCACCGTCGGGGTGGGTCTGATGGTCGTTGTCACCGGCTGTCCCGGAGCGCCCGTTCACCACCGGACCCCCCGATGGCGGCGGCACCAGGCCCCGGTCGGTGGGGCGGATGGGGCGGGGCGGCGGCTTCGGACGGCGGGGACCGCCGAGCAGGCTGTTGGCCCCGATCATCGCCAGCAGCACGGGGGGGATGATGACGAAGGGGAGGATGGGGGTGAACCCGGCCACCAGCATGACCAACATCCCGAGGTAGAGCAGCGCGCCGCCGACGATCCCGATGCCGATCCAGAGGCCGCCGGCGTCGTCCCGGCGGCGGGTCCCGTCCCGATCTGCCAGCGGGTGCGCCCCCGCGCCGAACCCGTGAGGACTCACCGGCCCTTCACCCCGCCGTAGGTCCGTTGCCGGCGCTGGAATTCCTGGACCGCCTCGAAGAGGTGATGGCGGCGGAAGTCGGGCCAGAGGACACTGGTGAACACCAGCTCGCTGTAGGCCAGCTGCCAGAGCAGGAAGTTGGAGATCCGGTGCTCGCCGGAGGTGCGGATCATCAGATCGGGGTCGGGTTGGTCGGGGTAGTAGAGACGGGAGCGAATGGCCTTCTCGTTCACCTTGTCGGCCGGGACCCCGTCGGCCACCAACTTGGTGACGGCGTCGACGATCTCCGCCCGCCCTCCGTAATTGAAGGCCATGGTCAGGGTGGACCGCCGGTTGCCGGCGGTGAGCTCCACCGACTCGTCCATGCGGCGGAGCACCCGCTTGGGCACCCGCCAGTCGCGGCGGCCGGCAAAGCGGATCCGCACCCCCTTCTCGTTGAGCTCGTCCCGCCGCCGGGCCAGCAGGCTCTCATTGAAGCCCATCAGGTAACGAACCTCGTCGGCGGGGCGACGCCAGTTCTCGGTGGAGAAGGCGTACATGGTGATCCAGGGGATGCCCAGGTCGAGGGCGCCCTCCACCGCATCGAGGAGGGCCTCCTCTCCGGCGGCGTGGCCCTCGGTGCGGGGAAGGCCGCGTCGGCTGGCCCACCGCCCGTTGCCGTCCATGATGCAGGCCACGTGGACAGGGATGGGACCGTCGGCGACATCCGATGCCACCAGGGGCGCCGCCGGATTGCCGGAGGCGCCGTCAGCGCCGGAGAGGTCCCGTTCCACAGCTTGGAACCTATCCCGTCTCCTCCACCACCCGTACCCGCCGGCGGGGCCGGCGCACCCGGTTCCCGCCTTGAGGATCGGTGGCTGGGGCACTAGACCCTCTCCATGTCCCCGTGGGCCGCCCTGGCAATCTTCGCGGCCGGATTTGCTGCCGGGACCATCAACGTCATCGTCGGCTCCGGGTCGTTGGTGACCTTTCCCACCCTGCTGGCGCTCGGGTACCCGCCGTTGCTGGCCAACGTGTCCAACAACGTGGGGCTGGTCCCCGGGACGGTCAGCGGGGTCCTCGCCTACCGACCCGAGCTGGTGGGTCAACGGTCGAGGCTGATCCGCCTCGGGACCGCGTCGTTGCTCGGCGGATTGGCGGGAGCCGCCCTCCTCCTCGGCCTCCCCGGCACCGTGTTCCGCTCGGCGGTGCCGGCCCTCATCCTGGTGGCCTGCATCCTGATGGCGCTCCAACCCCGTTTGTCCCGCCGGCTCCAGGAGCGGGGTGACCCGAAGGCCCACGGCGGGACCGGCCTGTTCGTCGGGGTGTTCCTGACCGGGATCTACGGGGGCTACTTCGGAGCCGCCCAGGGCGTCATCCTCATCGCCCTGCTCGCCATCTTCGTCGATGACGATCTGCAGCGGCTCAACGGCACCAAGAACGTCCTGGCCATGGTGGTCAACACCGTGGCCAGCGTCCTGTTCATCATCTTCTCCACCCTGTCGTGGTCGGTGGTCGGCCTGATCGCCGCCGGATCGGTCATCGGGGGGCAGGTGGGGGCCCGGATCGGCCGCCGGCTGCCGGCCGCGGTGCTGCGCTGGGTCATCGTGGCGGTCGGCCTGGTGGTGGCCTGCATCCTGTTCGCCGAATGGTACTGATCGTCCGGGCTCCGGCGGCCCTCCTTGGGCCATTTCGAGGCGCGACCGCCCCAAGTAGGGTCTCAAGATGGCCGACGAGGTAACCGACGCACTGGGCCGGGCGACCAATTCGCTGCCCGGGGGCGGCGAGACCCGGGAAGGGCAGATGGAGATGGCCGGCGCGGTGGGCCGTGCCCTCGGCGGCCGGCGCCACCTGGTGGTCCAGGCCGGCACCGGCACCGGCAAGTCGTTGGCCTACCTGGTCCCGGCCGCCCTCTCCGGCCAGCGGGTGGTGGTCGCCACCGCCACCAAGGCGCTGCAGGACCAGCTGGCCACCAAGGACCTGCCCATGGTGGCCGCCGCTGTCGACGCCGGCCTCACCTTCGCGGTGTTGAAGGGCCGGAGCAACTACCTCTGCCGGCAACGGGCCTCCGAGGTGGGCGGCGGCGGACAACAGCTCAACCTCAGCGCCGGGGCCGCCGATCCCCCCGATGCCGACGACACCCTGACCCCGGCCCGGGAGGACCCGACCCCGGATCCCGGCCGGCTGGGTGACCAGGTGCGGCGCCTGCTCCGATGGGCGGAGGACTCCCCGACCGGAGACCGGGCCGAGCTCGACTTCGAGCCCCACTTCCGGGCGTGGGCGATGGTGTCGACCACCGCTCGGGAATGCCCGGGCGCCTTCCGGTGCCCGTCGGGACAGGACTGCTTCGCCGAAGATGCCCGGAACCGGGCGGCGGCGGCCGATGTGGTGGTGGTCAACACCCACCTCTACGGGGCCCACCTGGCCAGCGGAGGGGCGGTGCTCCCGGCCCATGACATCGCCATCTTCGACGAGGCTCATGAAGTCGAAGAGGTGATGACCGACAGTCTCGGGGTGGAGATCGGGCCGGGTCGCTTTCGGGCCCTGGCCACCGGCGCCCGGGGGGAGGTGCCGGCCGACACCCCCGGATCCGACGCCGCCGTCGACCAGGTGGCCGAGATGGCCGAGCACTTCCAGCGGGTCCTCCGCCCGCTGGCCGGCACCCGGCTTCGCCAGTCCACTCTCCTCGGCGCCGAGGACGGCGCCTCCGAGCCGTCGGGGGGGGACGGGCCCGGGCTCGGCGACGTGGTCGCCCTCGCCACCGGGCGGGTGGCCCGGCTCGTCGGCCTCCTCCGCCAGGCGGAACGGGAGGAATCCGACGACGAGTCGGCGGCGGAGCGGACCCGGCGGGATCGGATCCTGCTGGCCGCCGGGCACCTGGCCGACGACCTGGCCAAGCTGACATCGCTCACCGACGACGAGGTGGCGTGGGTGGACAGTGGCTCCCGCTCACCGAGTCTGCGGGTGTCCCCCATCGACGTCGGCCCCCTGCTCACCGAGCAGCTCTGGAGCGAGGTCACCGGGGTGCTGACCTCGGCGACGGTACCCATCGGGCTGGTCGGCCGGTTGGGCCTCCCGGCGGAGGAGACCGATCAGCTGGATGTGGGGAGCCCCTTCGACTACCCCCACCACGCCATCCTCTACGTGGCCAAGTCCATCCCCGACCGGCGGCGCCCGGAGTCGGAGCCGGCCATCCACGACGAGCTCGACGCGCTGATCACCGCCGCCGGGGGCCGGACCCTGGCCCTGTTCACCAGTTGGCGGGCCATGAACGCAGCGGTCGAAGTGCTCCGGGGGCGTCTCCCCTTCCGGGTCCTGGCCCAGTCCGACCTGCCCAAGCCGGCGCTCATCGAAGCCTTCCAGGCGGACGAGTCGACCTGCCTGTTCGCCACCCTCGGCTTCTGGCAGGGGGTGGACGTCCCGGGGCGGACGCTCAGCCTGGTCACCATCGACCGGATCCCGTTTCCCCGCCCCGACGACCCGGTGCTGCAGGCCCGCCGGGACCGGGCCGGCGCCGGCGCCTTCGGGATGGTCGACCTCCCCCGCGCCGGCACCCTGCTGGCCCAGGGAGCCGGCCGGCTGATCCGGTCCGCGGAGGACCGGGGAGTGGTGGCGGTGCTCGACAGCCGGCTGGCTACCGCCAGCTACCGGCGCGAGCTGCTGGCCCGGGTCCCGCCGATGAAGCGGAGTCTCGACCGGGCCGAGGTGGAGGCGTTCCTGGAGAAGACGCTGGCCGACGCCTGACCGTGTCCGGTCAGGCCCGGGTGAATCGGGCCTTGATGTCGACGGCGGTGTCCATCTTGGTCATGCCCATCTTCCGCCAGGCGATGCCCCACTGGGAACGGTCGATCACCACCGACGACGTCAGGGTCGCCCCGGTGCCGTCGAGCTCGCTGACGGTCGCCTCCCACGCGAAGGGGTGGGACTGACCGGCGATGGTCAGTTCGCCGGAGATGTGCAGACGACTACCGCCGGTCACCGCGACGTCGGTGG
>DATARI010000186.1:0-1974 GCA_036264255.1 Acidimicrobiales bacterium
ATCCCAACCTAAACCACCCTTCATAGGTATTCAATACTTTTCATGTTGTTTCTTGCCTAGGTTTCGGGCCCAGCTGGTCGTGTGGCTGCCCCTGCGTGGGCCTGCCATGCTGGGAGCGTGAAGCCGTACGTCATCGGGTACATCGTCATCGTCGCCGTGGCCGCCATCGCGGTGGTGGTCGCCGCCCGTCTGGGCCGCCGGGCCGGCCGCCGTAGCCTGCAACAACGCCTCACCGCCCTGGCCAACCGGCTGGGGGCGGTCCCCCCCGACGACGGCGGGGTCGAGCCCGTGCTCAGCCACCTCGAAAAGGTGACCGGGGAGGCCGCCGAGGCGGTCAGCGAAGCCAGTTCCGACGCCATCCGGCTCCGGAGGGCGCTCGACACCCTGCCCCAGGGGGTGATCGTCTGTGACGAGAACGGGGCCGTCGGGTTCCGCAACGCCCGGGCCGGCGCCCTGATGAACAACCGCCACGGCGACGCCCTGGCCGCCCAGGCGGTGACCGAGCTGCTCGAGAACGCCTGGCACAAAGGGTCGGACGAGCGCACCCTCGACCTCTACGGTCCCCCCCGCCAGACCCTGACCATCGGCACCCGCCTGATCGACGACGGGCGCCGGCCGCTCGGTGTGATCGCCATCATCGAGGACGTCTCCGAACGGCGGCGGCTGGAAGAGATCCGGCGCGACTTCGTGGCCAACGTCAGCCACGAACTGAAGACCCCGATCGGCGCCCTCGGGCTGTTGGCCGAAACCCTCACCGCCGAGCCCGACCCGGCCATCGCCCAACGGCTGGCCACCCGGATCCACACCGAGGCCTTCCGGGTCAGCCGGATCATCGACGACCTCCTCGACCTCAGCCGCATCGAGTCGGAGGAGACCCCGCCCCGCGAGCCCATCTACATCAACCTGGTGATGGCCGAGGCCGTCGAACGGGTGAAGGCCGCCGCCGAGCAACGGCGGATCACCATCGAGATGGACGAGCCCGACCCGCCGATCCATGTCATCGGGGACCGGCGGCAGTTGGTGTCGGCCATGCACAGCCTGTTGGAGAACGCGGTGACCTTCTCCTCCGAGGACGGGGTGGTGCGGGTGGCCGGGAGCCAGGTCGACCAGGACGTGAAGCTGTCGGTGGCCGACAAGGGGGTGGGGATCCCCGCCCGCGACCTCGAGCGCATCTTCGAACGGTTCTACCGGGTGGACCTCGGGCGGAGTCGCGAAACCGGAGGCACCGGTCTCGGATTGTCCATCGTCCGTCACGTCGCCCATAATCATCAGGGCCGGGTCGAGGTCGACTCCCGCGAGGGCGAAGGATCCACCTTCACCCTGGTGCTACCGCGGCCTCCCGAATACTCGGCCTGACCCCGGCACCCATGACCACCGACCCATCGCAAACCAAGGTACTGCTGTGCGAGGACGAGGAGTCGTTCGTCGATGCCCTGGTGATCGGTCTGACCCGGGAAGGCTTCGACGTGGCGGTGGCCCGCGACGGGGTCGAAGCCCTGCGCATGTTCGACGAGGTGTCACCCGATCTGATCCTCCTCGACCTGATGTTGCCCAAGCTGTCGGGCATCGACGTCTGCCGGTCGATCCGGGCCCGGTCCTCGGTGCCGATCATCATGGTCACCGCCAAGGGCACCGAGATCGACACGGTGGTCGGCCTCGAGGTCGGCGCCGACGACTACGTGGCCAAGCCCTACCGGCTCCGGGAGTTGGTGGCCCGGATGCGGGCGGTGCTGCGGCGCACCCCGACGGGTGATCGCGTCCACAGTGCCGACGGCGACCACCCCGACAGCCGGCCGGTCCTCGACGCCGGCGGCATCCGGATCGATCCCGACCGCCATCAGGTGTCGGTGCGGGAGGTGGACGTCCATCTCCGCCGCAAGGAGTTCGAGCTGCTGCGATTGCGGATCGAGAACGTCGGGCGGGTCCTCACCCGTGACGTCCTGATCGACCGGGTGTGGGGCACCGTCTACATCG
>DATARI010000203.1:0-11825 GCA_036264255.1 Acidimicrobiales bacterium
CTCGCGCCCTCTCCCGACAGTCAGCTCTTCGTGAATGTCCCCAGCGAGGCGGTGGGCGGGGTCTCGCCGTTCAGATGTTCCACGGTGACGCTGGTCACCTGCCCATCGGGACCGGCCGCGAACGTCACTGCCGCGATCCCCACCGCATTTTCGCCGGTGGGCATCATCGAGAAGATGTTCCCGTCCGAGTGGGTCAGAGGGAACCGCTGTCCGGCCGGCCCGAGTCCGAGGACAGGGCCGGCCGGCCCCGCCGTTACCGTCGCGGGTCCGTAGAGCCGGCTGGTAAAGGTGCCGAGGTAGGCGGGCTCTGGGAGCGCCGGCGCCGGGTTGGATGGAGGCTCCTTCCCGGCCAGGATGCTCGGATTCTTCAGAAGGGCCGCGAAGGAGGGGGTATTGGCTTTCAGCCAATCGCGGGTCACCCGGCCGGCGATGACCAGGTCGAGAAAGGTGGAATTCACCGACTCCGGCAAACCGATCGGCGCTCCGTTGGTGAGGGTGACGATGCCCAGAGACTCGGAGGGCAGGAGAGTGAAGCTGGTCGCGGCCCCCAGGTCAAAACCTCCGGAGTGTTTGATCTGGATCCGAGCGGAAGGATCGATGGTGACGTCCAGGCCGAGGCCGTAGGACGCCGACCGGGCAACGAAGGTGGTGGCCGGAACGCTGGTCACGTGCGGAATATGGGTTTCGAGCAGGGAGTCGGCCGGTATCACCTGCTTGCCCTCGAACCTTCCTTCCGCCAGCTGCAGGCGCATCCATTTCGCCATGTCGTTCACCGACGAACTGGCGCCACCGGCCGGCGATTGCTGGTCGGCGTTGCGCTTGAACTTGGCCACCCAGGTGCCGTTTTCAAGGACATGGGTGGAGGCATGATTCGGGGAATTGACGTAGTCGGCGTACTTGGAACTGGTGGAGGACATCCTCAAAGGGGTGTACAGAACGCTCTGGGCTAGGTCCTCCCAGGCCGACCCCACGGCGGTGGCCGCCGCCACCGCCGCGGCGGTGACGCCGAAGTTGGTGTAAGCGTAGGTGTCCCGGAAGGAGGCCAGCGGGTAGTACTGCAGTCGGTCGAGGATCTGAGCCCGGCTGTAACCCATGTCTTCCAGCAAGTCACCGGCGTGGTCGGGCAGCCCGCTCCGATGGGAGAACATGTCGGCAATGGTGACGTTCTGGGTCACGTAGGGGTTGGCCGTGGAAAACGTCGGAAGATACTTGACGATCGGATCGTCCCAACTCAACTTGTCTCCTACGACGCCGGCCACCACCGTCGAACCCAATGACTTGGAGAGAGAGGCCAGCTGAAAGACGGTGTCCGCATCCACCTTCTGGACCGTTTCCGCCGTTCTGACCCCGAACCCCTTGGCGTAGACCACCTGGTCGTGGTGGACAACGGCGATGGCCATGCCCGGCACCTTGGTGCGCTGCAACAGCTCGCGGGCGATGTCGTCCAGGCTCCCTACCGCCTGCCGGATCTGGTCGGAAGGGATGGCCAGGAGGGCAACGCCGTCCGGGGGGACACCGTCGAGGTTCGGTCGGCTCGGGGTGATGGCGCTCGCCGGCGCGTGGCTGGAAGAGGAACCGCAACCCGCCATCGTCGCCCCGGCCACGGTGGCCCCGCCGGCGGCAGCCACCACGCCAAGAAATTGCCTTCGGTGCATCGCCTCTGTCACTGGAGTCCCCTGATCGACGTGGTGGCCCGCCGGGTTCCGGCAGTGTAATGAGGCGCGTTCGGGAACGCGCGGCGCCGCCCATCAGTCCGGCCGCAGTCGCTCCTCCAACCGGTCGCGCCGGGAGGGCAAGCCCGATAGTCGAGCTCGAAGGCGGCGAACCCCAGACCGGGCAGGCGAACGGCCTGACCCTTGGTGTGCTCGCCGACCGGCTCAGCCATCGACCCCCAGGATGAGGCCGCTGGTCGGCACCCCGGTGCCGGCCGTCACCACCACGTTGTTGACCTCGGGCACCTGGTTCACCGAGGTGCCCCGCACCTGGCGCACCCCTTCGGCGATGCCGTTCATCCCGTGGAGGTAGGCCTCCCCCAGCTGGCCGCCGTGGGTGTTGATGGGGAGTCCCCCACCCAGCTCGATGTTCCCGTCCCGGATGAAGTCCTTCGCCTCCCCCCGGCCGCAGAAGCCGAGCTCCTCCAGCTGGTAGAGCACGTAGGGGGTGAAGTGGTCGTAGAGCACCGCCATCTGGATGTCGGCCGGCGACAGCCCGGAGGTCTCCCACAACTGCCGGGCCACCACCGACATCTCCGGGAGCCCGCAGAGGTCGTGGGCGTAGTAGGAGGTCATCATCTCCTGGCCGTCGCCCGACCCCTGGGCCGCCGCCCGGATGACCGCCGGGGTCGACGGCAGGTCGCGGGCCCGCTCCAGGGTGGTGACCACCAGCGCCTGGCCCCCGTCGGTCTCCTGGCAGCAGTCGAGGAGGTGCAACGGCTCGACGATCCAGCGCGACGCCTGGTGCTCCTCGAGGGTGATCGGCTTCTGGTAGAACCACGCCTTCGGGTTGGTGGCGGCGTGCTTGCGGTCGGCCACCGCCACCCGGCCGAGGTCCTCGGAGGTCGCCCCGGTGATGTGCAGGTACCGCTGGGCGGCCATCGCCACCCACTGGGCCGGGGTCAGCAATCCCTGGGGTGAGTACCAGCTGAAGTGGGCGGTCTCGGCGTTGGCGGCCGGGGGGCGGTCCTGGACCCCGAGGCCGAACCGGTTGCCCGACCGTTCGTTGAAGGCGCGGTAACAGACCACCACATCGGCCACCCCCGACTGCACGGCGAGAGCCGCCTGCTGGATGGTGGCGCAGGCCGCTCCCCCGCCGTAGTGGATGCGGGAGAAGAAGGACAGCTCCCCCATCCCCAGGCTCTGGGCGATGTTGATCTCCGGGTTGGTGTCGGAGCTGAAGGTGACCAGTCCGCCCACCTCGGCCGGCTCGATGCCGGCATCCCGCAGCGCCAGGTCGACGGCTTCGGTGGCCAGCCGCAACTCGCTGCGGCCCGACTCCTTGGAGAACTCGGTGGCCCCGATCCCGACGATGGCGGTGCTGCCGGCGAAGTCGTGGTGGGCGGTGGTCACCGGGAAGCCGGCCCTGTCGCCGAGGCGGTGTCGCCGGCCGGGAGCCGGAGCCGCACCGTGCCGGTCACGTGGTCCCCGAGGCCGTTGGCCCCCCGGAGGGTGACCTCGATCCCGCCGAAGCCGTCGGTGGCGGCGTCGTCCTTGGCCGTCACCGAGCCGGTGAGGGTCATGGTGTCGTCGGGATAGTTGGGGGCGCCGAGGCGGATGTTGACGTCGGTCAGCACGGTGGCCGGGCCGGACCAGTCGGTCACGTACCGGCCGACCAGGCCGTTGGTGGAGAGGATGTTCATGAAGATGTCCTTGGAGCCGCGCTGGTTGGCCAACACCGGGTCGTGATGGACGTCCTGGTAATCGCGGGAGGCGATGGCGGTGCTGATGATCAGGGTGCGGGTGAGCGGCAGCTCGAGGGACGGGAGGGTGTCGCCCACCGACACCTCTTCGAAGCGGAGGGTGGCGGGAAGGGTCATGCCGACACCGCCTCGCCGGCCCGGAGATCGGTGACCACCTGCCGGCCCAACCGGGCCAGCTGGGCGCTCGGACCCCCCAGCAACAGCTCGATCTGCTTCCCCCACAGGAAGTACCGGTGGATCGGGTAGTCGATGTCCGCCCCCATCCCCCCGTGGAGGTGCTGGGTGGCGTGCACGACCCGTTGGCCGGCGTCTTTGGCGAACCACACCGCCACCGCCACCGCCCGGTCGGCGTCCAGCCCGTTGTCGAGCTGCCAGGCCGCCTGCCAGAGGGTGACCCGCATCGACTCGGTGTCGATGGCGGCATCGGCGGCCCGCAGCATCGTCCCTTGGAAGGTGGACAGCGGGCGGCCGAACTGCTCCCTGGCGTTGAGGTACTCGGCGGTCTGGGCCACCGCCGCCTCCGCCACCCCCACCTGGAGGGCACAGAGACCGGTCCAGGCCCGGTTCAGCATCCAGGCCACGATCTCTCGTCCCCTGGACGGGTCGCCGCCGGCCAGCAGGTCCTCGGGGGAGACGGCCACGTTGTCGAGATGGAGATGGGGATGGACCTCGCGGTTGGTGGTGACCGCCCGCTCCAGGTGCACCCGTTCGGTGTTCGGGTCCACCACCGCCACCACCACTCCCCCCTCGGCGGTCAGCGCCGGCACCAGGATCCGGTCGGCCACGTGGGCGAAGGGAACCGCCAGGGCGGTGCCGGACAGGTGGACATCCCCGCCGGGGGTGCCGGCCAACTCGGCTCGCATCGTCGGGTTCCCGGGCCCACCGGCGGCGATGTCGGCGGCCGCCTCGGTGAGGGCGGCGCTGAGCATCAGGTCGCCGTCCTCCACTTCGGGAAGCACCCGGGCCCGCAGCTGGTCGGAGCCGAACTCGGCGATGGGGAGGCACCCGAGCACCAGGGTCGACCACAGCGGCAGCGGGGCCACCGACCGGCCCTGGGCCTCCAGGATGAGGGAGAGCTCGACCAGCCCGAAACCGCCGCCCCCGTCGGCTTCGGGAACCGCCAGGCCCAGCAGGTCGGCCTTGGCCAGCGCCGCCCACAGGTGGTGGTCGACCCGGTCATCGCTGGCCTCCACCTCCCGCACCCGATCGGGGGTGACCAGGCCGGCGAAGATCCCCTCGGCGGTCTGGCGGACCGCCTCCTGCTCCTCGGTGAAGGTGAAGTCCATCAGTGCGCCCCTTCCGGGTGGGTGGCCGCCCGGGGGGCGTCGACATCGGAGCCGTCGACCGGGTGGAAGACCGGCAGGGTGAGCTCGTCGTCGAAGGTCTCGAACCGGGCCTGGACCGGGGTGCCGATCCTCACCGCGGTGGGGTCGATGCCGGCGACGTTGGCCACCAACCGGGTGCCCTCCTCCAGTTCGACCAGGGCGACCACCAGCGGGTAATCGAAGGCCGGGACCTTCGGGTGGTGGTTGACCACGTAGCTGTAGATGGTGCCCCGGCCCGATGCCCGCACGGTGTCCCAGTCGAACGAGCGGCAGTTGGGGCAGGCCGGCCGGGGGGGATGGCGGAGGGCGCCGCAGTTCGAGCACCGCTGGATGAGGAGCTTGCCCTCCTTGGCCCCGTCGAAGAAGAACTGGTTGTCCTGGGTGAGGGACGGGCGGGGCCGCTTCGGCCGAGCCGTCTCCGCCGGCGCCTCCGGGGCGGGGGCGGCCTTGGCCGGGGGCCGGAACTTGAGGATACGGAAGCGCATGGTGGCGACGGGCTTCCCGTCCTGGTCGGTATAGTCCATCCGGTTGGTGATGAAGTGGCCGACCCCGAGGCCGGTCGACTTCTCCGGGGAGACCGACTCGATGAGGGAGGTGACCGAGATCCGGTCGCCGAGTACCAACGGCCGCTCGTAGTGCTGGTCGCAGTTGGTGGCCACCACCGAGGTGAACCCGGCCTGGTCGAGCAGCGACATCAGCCGGTCGCTCGGCCCGTCCCCTTGGGCCTCGCCGGCGGCCCGGGCGGCCTCGACGTCCTGGGAGGCGCGCAGGCCCCGCATGATCCAGGCCTGGAGCATGGTCGGCGGGGCGATGACCCCGGGGAAGCCGGCTTCTCTGGCCGCATCCTCGTCGACGTAGACCGGGTTGCGGTCCCCCATCGCCTCCACCCAGTGGCGGATCATCGCCTGGTTGACCTCGTCGGGCCAGACGATCTTCCCGTCGGTGCTCTGTCCGACGAAGGCGTCGAGTTGCCCGTCGAGGCCCGCCCCCCGGGCCGTCTCCTCCACCGGGACGGCGCTCACCGGGCCGACCGCTTCATGCCCAGCCCGGCCATGGCCAGGATCTCCCGCTGGACCTCGTTGACCCCGCCGCCGAAGGTGTTGATCTGGCACTGCCGGGAGGCCCGTTCGATCTCGCCGTGGAGCACCGCCTCCGGCGTGCCGGGGCTGAGGTAGCCGCCGGCCCCCACGATCCCGAGCAGCATCCGGTAGACCTGGATGGTCGACTCGGTCCCGAACACCTTCACCGCCGAGGAGTCCGCCGGTCCCAGGGTGTCGTTGGCCACCGCCGCGGTCATCCGCCAGTTGAGCAGCTTCTGGGCTTCGAGGAGGGCATAGGACCGGGCCAGGTCGGCCTGGACCCAGCCGACGTCACCGAGCTGGTTGGCCAATGCCCAGGCCGCTACCTCCGCCCACAGCCGCTGGGACAGGGCGCTCATGGCCGCCAGCCCCACCCGCTCGTGGTTGAGCTGCCCGGTGATCAGCCGCCAGCCCTCGTGGAGCCCGCCAACCAGGGCGGTGAGCGGTACCCGGACCCCGTCGTAGTACGAGGCGGTGGTGGCCACCCCGCCGACGGTGACGATCGGGGTGCACGAGAACCCCTTCGCCGAGGTCGGCACCAAGAAGATGGAGATCCCCTTGTGCTTGGGAACGTCAGGATCGGTCCGGGTGGCCAGCCAGATGTAGTCGGCCTGGTCGGCGCCGCTGGTGAAGATCTTGTTGCCGTCGATGACCCACTCGTCGCCGTCCCGCACCGCCTTGGTGCGCAGGGAGGCGAGGTCGGTGCCGGATCCCGGTTCGGTGTAGCCGATGGCGCAGTTGATCTCGCCGGCCAGGATCCCCGAGAGGAAGAAGTCCTTCTGTTCCTGGGTGCCGTGGCGCATGAGCATCGGCCCGACGGTGTTGAGGGTCACGAACGGGAAGGGGGCCCGGGCCCGCTGCACCTCGTTGAAGAAGATTAACTGGTCGGAGGTCGGCCGCCCCTGGCCGCCGTACTCCTTGGGCCAGCCGATGCCGAGCCAGCCGTCCTTGCCCATCTGCCGGACGACGGAGTGGAACACCACCCCCCCGTCGCCCTCCCCGTCGAGGGCGGCCCGCACCTCGTCGGTGATGATGTCGGCGAAGTAGGCCCGCAGCTCCGCCCGCAAGGCCAGTTGATCCGGGGTCTCCTGAAGGTACATCGCTCTCGAACTCTCCCCCCACGTCCATCTCGTGATCGCCGCCGCCGACCACTGCGGAAGCGGCTCGTGGCTCCGCTTCCAGCGTCGGCAACCTACTGCATCGGGTCGAGGCGTCGAATCGTTCGAGCCGGTGGCCTCTTGGATGCGGTTGGCCTATGCTAACTGATACGTGTTCTAGTTAGTAACGCAATGCGGGGAAGAGGGGGAGACGCTCATGGAGCTCCAGGACATCGACCTGAGTGACTCGAGGAACTTTGCCGACGGAGTCCCCCACCACTGGTTCGCCCACCTGCGGCGGGAGGCCCCGGTCCAGTGGCACCAGGACCCGAACGGGCTCGGGGAGGGCTTTTGGTCGGTCACCCGCTACGACGACTGCGTGAACATCAACCGCGACTACGAGCACTTCTCCTCCGCCCGGGACGGTGTCCTGTTCAACGACATGGCGGAGGAGCAACTGGCCTCCATGCGGCTCATGATGCTGAACATGGACCCCCCCATGCACACCCGGTACCGGCGGCTGGTGTCCAAGGGGTTCACCCCCCGCATGATCCGCGACCTCGAAGAGAAGGTGGTCGTCGCCACCGACCAGATCATCAACGGGGTCTGCGAGACCGGGAGCGCCGACTTCGTCGAGCAGATCTCCGCCGAGCTCCCCCTCCAGGTGATCGCCGACCTGATGGGCGTCCCCCAGTCCGACCGGCACCTGGTGTTCGACTGGTCCAACCACATGATCGGCTCCGAGGACCCCGAGTTCGCCTCCAGCGCCGAGGCGGCCGAGCAGGCGTCGATGGAGCTCTACGCCTACGCCGACGAGCTGTGCGAGAAGAAGCGGGCCGATCCCCACGAGGACCTGTTCAGCGTGCTGACCCAGGCCGAGATCGAAGGGGACAGCCTCTCCCAACTCGAGCTCGACCTCTTCTTCCTCCTGTTGGCGGTGGCCGGCAACGAGACCACCCGGAACCTCATCTCCGGGGCGATGGTGGCGTTCTTCGACCATCCCGAGCAGTGGGACCGGCTGCTGGCCGACCGCTCGCTGCTGCCCTCGGCCATCGAGGAGATGCTCCGCTACGTCACCCCGGTGATGCACTTCCGCCGGCAGGCCACCATGGACTGGGTGATCGGCGACCAGAAGATCGCCGAAGGGGACAAGGTGGTGTTCTGGCACACCTCGGCCAACCGGGACGAGTCGGTGTTCGGCGACACCGCCAACCAGTTCGACATCGGCCGGACCCCCAACAACCACATCGCCTTCGGCGGCGGCGGTCCCCACTTCTGCCTCGGGGCCAACCTGGCCCGAATGGAGATCAAGGTGATGTTCGAGCGGCTGCTCGACCGGATCCCCGACATCCGTCAGGCCGGCGAGGAGCAGCACCTCCAGTCCAACTTCATCAACGGGGTCAAGCACCTGCCGGTGACCTTCGCCCCGTCGGCGCCGGTCGCCCCCTCCTCCTAGGCCTCGTCAACAGCTTCACCTCCAGTCCCTATCTCCTGTGATCGGGCGCTCGATCTGACTTGATCGGATGCCCGTCCTCTTCGGAAGCGGTCCCTGCTCCATGCGATTCCACCAAGCCGTGACATTTCTGCCGGTCGACGAGTCCCTGGCCCTGGCGTCGGCCAGTGACCAGCTGGGCTATTCCGGGATCTACCTCTCCGACCACCTGTTCAATCCCAAGGACCTGAAGTCTCGCTACACCTACTCCAAGGCTCCCGACGGTTCGCCGTTCTGGGAGAAGGAGACGGCCTGGCCCGACCCGATGTGCCTGATCTCCGCCATGGCGGCGGTCACCTCCAACCTCACCTTCACCACCGGTATCTACATCGCCCCGGTGCGCGACCTGATCACGGTGGCCAAGACGGTCGGGACCACCGCGGTGTTGTCCCACAACCGGGTCCGGCTGGGGGTCGGGGTCGGATGGTGCGAGGAGGAGTACTTCCAGACCGGGCAGGACTTCCACAACCGGGGCAAGCGGCTCAACGACATGATCCCCGCCCTCCGGGCCCTGTGGGCAGGAGGCTGGGTCGAGTACCACGGCACCCACTACGACGTTCCCCTCTGTCAGATGAACCCCTCCCCGACCCTCCCCATCCCGATCCTCTGCGGCGGCGACTCGGAAGCGGCCATCCAGCGGGCCACCACCCTGTGCGACGGCTGGATCAACACCGGATCGGTCACCCCCGAGGTGGCCTTCGAACAGGTGGACCGGATCAACGGGGCGTTGAAGGACGCCGACCGCCAGGCCGACGACTTCTCCATCTACCTGGCCGTCAAGGCCATGCCCGACCTCGACCTCTACCGGCGGTTCGAGGACCTCGGCGTCACCGACCTGCTGTGCGCCCCCTGGATGATGGTGCGGGCCGCCGACGACGACACCCCCGAGTCCATGCAGGTGAAGCGGATCGAGGCGAGCGAGCAGTTCGCCGACCAGATCATCGCCAAGATGGTCTGACCACTCTCTGCGTTGATCCCGGGTCCAGACCGTCTGAAGAGGACGGCTTGATCGCGCCTCGGAAGACCGAGCGAGGCAATGATGGCCTCGATCGTCCGGCTGGCCTAGCATTCGCCACCGCAGCTGCCATTTCCGCCTTCGGAAGGACGAGATGAAGACATCGCTAGGTCGACGCGTAGGAATCCTGGGCGGAAGCCTGTGTCTCGCCACCACCGGGTTGGCCGCCGCCGGTCTCACCTCGATGCTCGGAGCATCACCGGCCGGGGCCGTCATTCCGGTGCCGACGCCTTGCCCGCCCCCGGTCCTCTCGGCCGGTGGGACCATCGCCACGGTCACCTGCGCCTACGTTCCCCCGAACCTCGACACCAACCCGAACCCGGTGGAGTCCTGGACGCCGCCGGCGGGGGTGACCAGTGAGACGGTCACCGCCACCGGCGCCCAAGGCGGCAGCAGCGACGGCGGTGGGAGCGGTGGAGGCGGCGGGGTGGCGTCGGCCAACCTCACCCTGGCAGCCGGATCGACGTTGAACATCGTGGTCGGTGGACAGGGCTCCGCCGGTAACGGCAACTCCCCGGCCTCCGGCGGCTACGGCGGGGGCGGGAACAGCGGGGCGGGCAACGGCGGTGGCGGGGGTGGCGCGTCGACAGTCAGCAACGGTTTGGCGAACATCCTCATCGGTGGCGGTGGCGGTGGCGGCGGCGCTTCCTCCTGCGGCGTCAGTGGTAGTGCCGACGGGGGTCTCGGTGGGGGGACCAGCGGGGCCAGCGGCTCCACGGTTTGCAACGCCAACGCCGGCGGTGGGGGAACCCAGCTTCAAGGTGGGGCGGCGGGCGGCCCGGGACCGGACGGGTCCACCGCGGGCACCTCCGGGCAGGGCGGAACCGGCGGTTCGGTGAGCACCGCCATTCTGGCGGCACCGGTGAAGGGCGTGGCGGTCGCTTGCCCAGGCTCGTGTCTCGGCGGTGGCGGGGGTGGAGGCGGGCTCTTCGGTGGAGGCGGAGGCGGAGCCACCCCCCCGCCGGTGCTGACCGCTCCTGTCGGCGGAACCGTGAATGCGCCAGTGGCAACGAGCGGAGCCGGAGGCGGTGGCGGCGGTTCCGGCTTGGTACCGGTGGGCGGCACCTTCTCCACCAGCTGTGGGGACGGACCGTGCACCGGTAACGGCCAGGTGGTGATCACCTACACGCCGATCGGTACCAGCCCGACGACCACGATGGTGGCCTCGTCGGAGAATCCCTCCATCGTCGGGGACACGGTGACCTACACCGCCACCGTGGCGTCGGCGCCGCTTCCGAACATCGTGCCGGCCCATAACCTCCAAGCCATCCCGACCGGCTTCGTGGAATTCCTCGACGGGGAGACACCCATCCCCGGCTGCAGCGCCCAGCCCCTCTCGGCCGGCCTCCCCGACACCGCCACCTGCGCGGTGACCTACCCGACCCCGGACGGATCGCCCCATCCCATCACCGCCGTCTATCTGGGGAATGCGATCTTTGCCTCCTCCACGTCTCCGGTGCTCTCCCAGGTGGTCCTCGCCCCCGGGGGGGTCACCGCTCCGACCACCATCACCATCACGTCCTCCTCCAACCCGGTGACGGGGGGCGGAACGGTGACCTACACCGCCACGGTGAACTTCCCGACGACCGGGATCGGCAGCCATACCGGGACGGTGACCTTCTTCGACAACGGAGTGCCCATCCCCGGGTGCATCAACCTCCCCATCGGGGGCAGCGGGCCCTCGACCGTCAGCTGCACGGTGACCTACGGCCCCGGCGGGACGATCACCGCGTCGTCGGGTCATCTCACCTCGAAGAGCACCGGGCAGCACTCGATCACCGCCAGCTATAGCGGCAACGGCGTCTTCGGGAAGTCGACCTCGTCGGTGCTCACGGAAACGGTGCTGCCCTCCGGGCAGTCGCCGGGCTTCGGGTCCTCCAGCTACCGGATGGTGGCCTCCGACGGCGGGGTCTTCTCCTTCGGCGGCCTTCCCTTCTTCGGCTCGATGGGGGGCAAGCCCCTCAACAAGCCCATCGTCGGGATGGCCACTCCGGACGGCGGCGGCTACTGGCTGGTGGCCTCCGATGGCGGCATCTTCGCCTTCGGCGACGCCGGCTTCTTCGGATCCACCGGGGCCATGAAGTTGAACCAGCCGATCGTCGGGATGGCGCCTACCCCTGACGGCCACGGCTACTGGCTGGTGGCCTCCGACGGGGGCATCTTCGCCTTCGGCGATGCCCACTTCTTCGGCTCGACGGGGGCCATGAACTTGAACAAGCCGGTGGTGGGCATGACCACCACCGCCGACGGCGGTGGCTACTGGCTGGTCGCCTCCGACGGCGGCATCTTCGCCTTCGGCGACGCCGGCTTCTTCGGGTCCACCGGGGCCATGAAGCTGAACCAGCCCATCGTCGGGATGGCGTCGTCCGGCTTTCCGAACGGGTACTGGCTGGTGGCCTCCG
>DATARI010000067.1:0-14384 GCA_036264255.1 Acidimicrobiales bacterium
TCTTCAACTTCGCCCACGGGGCGGTGGGGATGATCGCCGCCTTCGGCTACTGGGAACTGGTGGTCAACCACCACGTACCGGTGGTGTGGGCCCTGGTGATCATCTTGTTGGTGGGCGCCCCCATCGCGGGGGCGTTGGTGGAGCGGGTGCTGATGCGGCACCTCCACGGGGCCTCCGCGGAGCGGCCGATCATGGTCACCCTCGGGCTCCTGGTCATCCTTACCGGCGTGGCCACCATTGTGTGGACGCCGAGCCGGCAGTACCAGCTCAACCCGATCATCTCCGGGTCGTTCCGGCTGGTCGGGATCAACCTCCAGTACCAACAGGTCTTCACCATCGGGATCGCCATCGTCCTGGTGATCGGCCTGCGGTTCCTGTTCTCCTCCACCCGCACCGGGGTCGGGTTGCGGGCGGTGGTCGACGATCCGAGCCTGCTGGCCATGTCGGGGGCGTCGCCGGACAGGATGAGCCAGTACGGCTGGATTCTCGGGTTCATGATGGCGGCCCTGGCCGGAGTCCTGCTGGCCCTCACCCAGGAGCAGACCGGGATCAGCATCGTGGCCATGACCCTGTTGGTGGTCAACGGCTACGCCGCCGCCATCGTCGGCCGGCTGAAGAACATCCCGGTGACGTTCATCGCCGCCATCGTCATCGGGCTCGCCGAGGACTACATCATCTACTACCTGCTTCCCCACCTGTCCCAGAGCCTCAACTCCGATATCACCCTGGCCCTGCCGATGGTGTTCCTGTTCATCGCCCTGGTGATGCTCCCGTCGGTCAGGCTCCGGGCGGTCGGGCGCCTGAGTACGGTCCGGGTCCCCCGGATGCCGAACGGGAAGGAGTCCCTGGCCGGGGGGGCCATCTTCGTGGTCCTGGCGGTGGTGGCCACCTTCGTGTTCAACGGGGTGATGGTCAAAGGGAACGACCTGCTCAATCTGGGCGGGGACATCATGGCCTTCGGGATCGTCGGGCTGTCCCTGGTGCTGCTCACCGGCTATTCCGGCCAGGTGTCGTTGTGCCAGTTCTCCTTCATGGGCATCGGGGCGTTTCTGATGGGCAAGGTGGCCGGGGGTGGTTCGTTGCTCGGCCTGGTGGCCGCCGCGCTGATCTGCGGGGTCCTCGGGGCCCTGGTGGCGCTGCCGACCCTCCGCCTCCGGTCGCTGTACTTCGCGCTGGCCACCTTCGCCTTCGCCGACGCCGTCAACCAAGGCTTCTTCCAGGATTCGCGGGTGTTCGGCGGCGGCATCAACGTCGGGAGAATCGTGCTACCCGGGCTGTCGTTCGGCGGCAACCGGTCCGAGTTCCTGTTGCTGACCGTCTTCTTCGTGCTCCTGGCCCAGCTGGTGCTGTTCGTCCGCCGGAGCCTGTTCGGACGGCGACTGGTGGCGATGAACGACTCGCCGGCCGCCTACGCCACCGTCGGCCTCAACCCAGCCGTCACCAAGGTGGCCGCCTTCGCCATCGCCGCCGCCATGGCCGGGATTGCCGGCGGCCTCTTCGCCACCGTCAACCAAACGGTCGGCGCCTCCGACTTCGATTTCTTCTCGGGGATCATCTTCGTCCTGTTCGTCACCGTCTGGAGTATCCGGACGGTCAGCGGAGCGTTCCTGGCCGCGGTCACCTTCGTGGTGTTGAACACCTTCTGGCCCAAGGGGCTGGGGCTGGTGGCCGGCGCCGGGATCATCCTCATCGGCCGGGCCGCCAACGGGTTGATCGGGATCGACCGGCTCGCCACCGTGTTGCCGCTGCCCTGGCTCAAGCGGGCGGCTTCCGGCGGCCCGGCGGGCGCCCCGGCGAGTGGTGCCCCTGTGCCGATCGGGGGTGAGGCCCGTGTCGCTGGTTGACGAGAGGGCGGCCGCCGGCGGCCCGACCGATGACGGTCTGCCGGCACTGACGGTGTCCCAGGTGTCGGTCAGCTTCGGCGGCGTCGCCGCCCTCACCGATGTCAACCTGGTGGTGTGGCCGGGAACGGTGACCGGCCTCATCGGGCCCAACGGGGCGGGGAAGACCACGTTGTTCAACGTGGTCAGCGGTCTGCAGGATCCGGACCGGGGCACGGTGCACTTCTTCGGCACCGACATGAGCGGGATGAAGCCCTACCGCCGGGCCCGGCTCGGATTGGCCCGCACCTTCCAGCTCCTCGAATTGTTCGGCACCCTGACCGTCGGCGAGAACGTCCAGGTCGGGTTGGACTCGACGGTCAAGTGGTGGCAGTGGGGCTACCTCCGCCGGGCGTTCGCCCGCCGGAAGGCGGCGAAGTCGGCCGGCGAGCCGGAGGCGACCGGCGCCGCCCCGGGCCCCATGGCGGCGAGGTCCTGCCGACAGCTGCTGGACGCGGTCGGGTTGGCCGGCAAGGCCGACGAGCAGGCCAATGCCTTGCCCACCGGTCTGGCTCGCACCGTCGAGCTGGCCCGCGGCTTGGCCATCGGCCCCCGGTTGCTGCTCCTCGACGAGCCCGGATCCGGATTGGACGAGGCCGAGTCCCGGGCGTTGGGTGAGCTGCTGGTCCAGCTGGCGTCGAGCGGGATGGCGGTGCTGCTGGTCGAACACGACATGTCGTTGGTGATGCGGATCTGCGACAAGATCGACGTGCTCGACTTCGGCCATGTGATCGCCACCGGGACTCCCGACGAGATCCGGTCCAATCCGGCGGTCCAGTCGGCCTATCTGGGGGCCGGCTCCACCGATGGCTTCACTCCGGGCGGGACCCGATGACGGTCGCCCCCCTCCCGGTCCCCGAGCTCGCCTCGCCATCGTCGTCGCCCGGGCTCTCGGTCCGCGGCCTCCGGGCCGCCTACGGTCGGATCGAGGTCCTCCACGGGGTGGATCTCAATGTTCCGTCGGGAAGCGTGTTCGCGCTCCTCGGGCCGAACGGGGCGGGAAAGTCCACCCTGCTCAAGGTCATCAACGGGCAGCTGCCCGCCACCGCCGGCGAGGTGCTGATCGGGGACCGGCCGGTGCGACGGTCGCCGACCGAAAAACTGGCCCGGAGCGGTTTGTGCTCCATCCCCGAGGGCCGGGGCATCTTTCCCAACCTCACCGTCCGGGAGAACCTCAAGATCTGGACCTACCGGGGGGGCTTGAGCACCAAGGCGGTCGAAGAGCAGACCTACGCCACCTTTCCGAAGCTGGCGGAGCGGAGGAAGCAGCTGGCCGGGACCATGTCCGGTGGCGAGCAGCAGATGCTGGCCATCTCCCGGGCCCTGGTCACCGACCCGAAGGTCCTGTTGTTGGACGAGCTGTCGATGGGGCTGGCCCCGATCATCGTGTCCGAGCTCTACGAGCTGGTGTCGGCCCTGGCCGCCCAAGGCAAGACGATCCTGCTGGTCGAACAGTTCGTGACCACCGCGCTGTTGGTGGCCACCCGGGCGGCGATCATAGTCCACGGGAGGATCGAACAAGAGGGCACCCCCGACGAAATGGCCACCGCCGCCCTCAGCGTCTACCTGTCCAGCTGAGGGTTGCCGCCTGGCGGTGCATCCCACTACCCGTCGGTGTCGGGGGCCTTGGCGGCGGGGGAAACCTGCGAGGGGCTCGGGGTGCCGGTCAAGGTAGTGGTGGGGTGGACCTTCAGCACCACCGGCGATCGAGGGCTCTGGTTGAAGTCGAAGTCGTTGGTGAGGTTGCCGAGGATCTTCTGGCTCTCCCTGACGTCGGGCCTCGGGTCGGGCCGGCCGTCGGTGTCGGGGTTGATGCGCTGCCCGTTGAGGAAGTCATCCTCGATGAACTTGTCGTAGGCGTCGAAGCTCAGAGTCTGATGATCGACGAAGCCGGTCTTGGCGTAGGGACTGATGACGATGCCCGGAACCCGGAGGCCGTAGCCGTTCTGATCGACGGTCGGCGGCACCACCTGGTCGAAGAAGCCGCCCCAGTCGTCCCAGGCCAGGAAGATGGCCGTCGAGTCCCAGTCCGGGCTCTGCATCACCGCGTTGATGAGGCTGGTCACGTAGCTCTGCCCGAAGCTGACCGGGGCGGGAGGGTGCTCGCTGACCTCGCCCGACGGCACCACCCACGACACCGCCGGGAGGTTCCCGCTCTTGGCGGCGGCGTAGAACTTGTCGACGTCTTGGATGTTGCCCAGCTGGTTGTCCGCCTTCACCGTGTCGAACCAGGGGAGCGGGTTCCAGATCCCCGGGGTGCTGGCGTTCTGGACCACCGGGGCGCAGGTCTCGGCGGCGTCGTTCTCGCAGTCCGGCTCGGTCCCGCTCACCACGTAGTAGCCCCAGCTGACGTGCGACTTGTGGAGCAGGTAGGTGAGGTCGGTCCAGGCGTAGATGGGCTGGCCGGCCTTCTGGCCGGAATTCTTCGGACCGCTCTGGCCGCCGTAGATGGCGGGGGCGTTGACCGGCCGCTCGGCCGGTTTCGTCTGCAGGGCGTTCACACAGCTCGACGGGTTGTCGTCCTGGGTGCAGAACGCCGACCACTCCGACACCAGGAAGAGGTGGGAGGGAAGGCTCCACGACGCATTGGGCTCGAACATGTGGTCCTGGAGGACGAAGTCCTTGGCGTAGGTCCAGTAGTTCGGGATGTCGCTCTGGGTGTGGTAGCCCATCACGTCGGGTGTCGCCGAGTTGGTGCAGGCGGGGTCGGTGGGATCCAGGCAGCCTTTCCGGCCGGATTCCGCCTGGGCGATGAACCCGTCCATCTTCCCGCCGTTGACGTCGGCGGTGGCATTGACGGCGGAGTGGGGACCACCGCCGTTCACGTCGGCGTGGTCGACGAAGGGGGCCACGCAGGCTCCGGACGCCGGATCGGTCACGCACACCGTCGGTTTGCCGTTGCTCATCGGGATGCCGTCGGCCCCCGGGAAGGTGCCGAAGTAATTGTCGAACGACCGGTTCTCCTGCTGGATCACGATGACGTGTTTGATCTTGTGGATCCCGGGCGGCACGACGTAGGTGCCGGTCGGGCCGCCCGCCACCCGCTCCACCGCCGCCGGGGGGCTGGTGCAGGCGCCGGCCACCAGGGCCACCCCCAGCAGGGCGCCGAGGCTGGCGACAACGGACGGCTTGATGGCCGGGCCCATCTCCCCAGTATCTATACTGTCAACCATGGTTGTCAATCACGCCAGGCCCCCGGTGGACGGCTTCCCGAGCGGTCGGGACGGACCGCCGGGGCTCGGCGGCTCCTTGCGTCGCGCCTGGCTCGGTTACCAGTACCGGCTGGATGAGGCGATGGGGGCGGCCGGATTCGGCGACCGTCGCTTCCCCGACGGCCGGGTGCTCCGCCTCTGCTCGGACCCGGTGGGGACCACCGTCGCCCAGGTGGGGCGCCAGCTCGGCATCACCCGCCAGGGGGCGGCCAAGGTCGTCGCCAACCTCCGCGATCGCGGCTACCTGGAGGTGGGTGACTCCGCCACCAGCGGCCGGGAGAAGACGGTGTCGTTGACCCGTCGGGGGCTCGACTATCTGGCCGCCCAGCGCCGGTCGGCCCGCGCCATCGAACGCCAATTGCGGGCCGAGGTCGGGCCTGAGGGCTTTGCCGGTCTCACCCGCCTGCTCGAGGTGTTGGGGGCAGAAGGACCGGAGCGGGTCAGCGACTATCTCGGGAGGACCCGGCCGGGCGCCGGATGAGGCCGGTCAGTCTGGGGCGGCGAGGGCCACGTCGATCGTGGACTCGGGCCCGATCACGGTGACCAGCTCGGCCACGCCACCGGCGTCTTTCAGATCCTCGGTTGCTTCCTGCAGGGCGTCGATCCGCTGGCGGGTATCGGTCACCGTCAGCACCGCCACCGGGGCCCGCATCGACTGCTTGGCGGTGGTCTTGGCCCGGCGCACCGCCCCGAGTACCTCGGCGGTCACCTCGAGGACCGCCGGGTCGGCCCCTGTCGCCGGCTCGTTCAGCTCACTCTGGCCCGGCCAGGCGGCCCGATGGACCGACCCCGACCTCCACCACGACCAGACTTCTTCGGTCACGAACGGGAGGAACGGAGCGAACAGCCGGAGCTGGACAGAGAGAGCCAACGCCAGGGCGGCGCGGGCCGACGCCGGCCCCGGTTGGGCCGGGTCGCCGTAGGCGCGGGTCTTGACCAGCTCGAGATAGTCGTCGCAGAACGACCAGAAGAAGGCTTCGGTGCGCTCGATGGCCCGGGCGTAGTCGTATCCCTTGAAGGCGGTGGTGGCCTCGGCCACCACCCCGGCCAGGCCGGCCACCATGGCTTTGTCCAGCGGGGCGGTGATGGCCTCGGGCCCGGGAACATCGATCTGGCCGGCGTCGTCGGCCAACCGGCCGAGGGCAAAGCGGGAGGCGTTGAGCACCTTGATGGCCAACCGCCGGCCGACTTTCATCTGGCCCTCGTCGACCGCGGTGTCGGTGCCGGGCCGCCCGTTGGCCGCCCAGTAGCGGACGGCGTCGGCCCCGTGCTGTTCGAGCAGGGGCAACGGGGTCACCACGTTGCCCTTCGACTTGGACATCTTCTTGCGGTTGGGATCGAGCACCCAACCGGAGATGGCGGCGTTGCGCCAGGGGAGCGAGCCTTCCTCGATCTCCGATCGCACCACCGTGGAGAACAGCCAGGTCCGGATGATGTCGTGGGCCTGGGGACGGAGATCCATGGGGAACACCCGGGCGAACAGGTCGGGGTCGTCCTCCCACCGACCGGCGATCTGGGGGGTGAGCGACGAGGTGGCCCAGGTGTCCATGACGTCGGGGTCCCCGACGAACCCTCCCGGCACCCCCCGCTGTTCGGCGGTGAACCCGGGTGGCACCTCGGTCGACGGGTCCAACGGGAGTTGGTCCTCCGAAGCGGGGATCGGCGCGGCGAAGTCGGCGTCCCCGTCGGGCCCCACCGGGTACCAGACCGGGAAGGGAACCCCGAAGAACCGCTGCCGGGAGATGTTCCAGTCGTCGTTGAGCCCTTCCACCCAGGTACGGAACCGGTGGGCCATGTACGGCGGGAACCAGTTGAGCTCCTCGCCCCGCTGGAGCAGCTTGTCCCGCAACGGGAGAGTTCGGACGAACCACTGGCGGGAGGACACGATCTCCAGGGGCCGCTCGCCCTTCTCGTAGAACTTCACCGGATGGGTGATCGGGAGGGGCTCGCCGATCATGGCCCCCGACTCGGCCAGCTGCTCGACCACCCGGGTCTGGGCCTGCCGGACCGTCTTGCCCACCACCTCGTCGTAATGGGTGGCGGCTTCGACCGGGTCGCTGGACTCCCATCCCTCGGTGCCCCAGGCGACCGGGAGCAGCCGCCCGTCCCGGCCGATGAGGGTGCGGGTGGGGAGGTGCAGCTCGCGCCACCACACCACGTCGGTGGTGTCGCCGAAGGTGCAGACCATGGCGATCCCCGATCCCTTCTCGGGATCGGCCAGCTCGTGGGCCAGCACCGGCACCCGGGCTCCGTAGAGGGGGGTGCGGACGAAGGTGTCGAAGAGAGGGCGGTAACGCTCGTCGTCGGGATGGGCGACCAGGGCCACACAGGCGGCCAACAGCTCCGGTCGGGTCGTCTCGATCTCGACGGCCGGCCCGGGGCCATCGGCCCGGGGAAAGGCAATCCGGTGATAGGCGCCGGGGCGCTCCCGGTCCTCCAACTCGGCCTGGGACACCGCGGTGCGGAAGTCGATGTCCCAGAGGGTGGGCGCCGTCCGTTGGTAGACGTGGCCGCGGTCGAGCATCCGGAGGAACGACCGTTGGGACGCCCGCTGGGCGACGTCGCCGACGGTGGCGTAGGTGTGGGCCCAGTCGACCGACAGCCCCAGCGTCCGCCACAGTTGCTCGAACACCTTCTCGTCCTGGATGGTCAGCTGGAGGCACAACTCGACGAAGTTGGGTCGGGAGATGGCGACCGGTTCCTTGGGCGGGTCAGCCGGCGGCTCGAAATCGGGATCGTAGGGAAGGCCGGGGTCGCACCGGACCCCGTAGTAGTTCTGCACCCGGCGCTCGGTGGGCAGGCCGTTGTCGTCCCACCCCATCGGGTAGAAGACGGCCTTGCCCCGCATCCGGTGGAATCGGGCCACCGCGTCGGTGTGGGTGTAGGAGAACACGTGGCCGATGTGGAGCTCGCCGGACACCGTGGGGGGAGGGGTGTCGATGGAGTACACCCCCTCCCGGGGGGACGAGCGGTCGAAGGCGTAGGTCCCGTCCGCCTGCCAACGGGCGGACCAGGTGGCCTCCAGTCCCTCCAACCCGGGCTTGTCGGGGATTCCGGTGGGTCGGCGGCCGGCGGCCTCTTCGCCTGTCGCGTCAGCAGTCATGATCGGGTTACCGTACCTTGCGTGCTCCGGCTCCACGACACTGCCACCGGCGAGGTCACCGAACTTCGCCACCGGACCCCGGGCCAGGCGTCGATGTACGTGTGCGGGCTCACCGTGTACGACGCGCCCCATATCGGTCATGGCCGTTCGGCGCTGGTCTTCGACATCCTCCGCCGGTATCTCGCCTTCACCGGCCTCGAGGTCACCCACGTGTCGAACGTCACCGACATCGACGACAAGATCATCGAGCGGGCGGCCGAGCGGGGCGTGACCCCGACTGAGGTGACCGATCAATTCGAAGCCGTCTGGTGGGAGGCGACCGACGCCCTCGGGGTCCTCCGGCCCGACGAGATCCCCCATGCCACCGCCTATGTCGACGACATGGTCGAGATGATCAGTCAGTTGGTAGACCGGGGGGTGGCCTACGAGGCCGCCGATGGCGTTTACCTGTCGGTGATGGACGTCCCCGGCTACGGGCTCCTGGCCCACCAGCCCCTCGACTCCCTACGAGCCGGGGCCCGGGTGGAGTCGGCCGCCGACAAGCGCTCGCCCCTCGACTTCGCCTTGTGGAAGAAGGCCAAGCCCGGCGAGCCGACCTGGGAATCCCCCTGGGGGCCCGGGCGTCCCGGTTGGCACACCGAATGCGTGGTGATGTCCCTCGACCTCCTGGGTGACGGCTTCGACCTCCACGGCGGCGGCATCGACCTGATCTTCCCCCATCACGAGAACGAACGGGCCCAGGCCGTCGCTCTCGGCCGCGACTTCGCCCACCACTGGGTGCACCACGGTTTCGTCACCCTCGACGGGGAAAAGATGTCCAAGTCACTCGGCAACTTCACCTCCCTCGGGGACCTGTTGTCCCGCCGCGACCCCCGTGCCTACCGGCTGCTGGTGCTCCGGTCCCACTACCGGTCGCCCATAGAGGTGACCCCGGAGACGGTGGCCGACGCGGAATCGGGCCTCGGCCGCCTCGACGAGATGGCCCGGCGGTTCGGTCTTCCCGACCGGCTGGCATCCGGCCCGGTGGTCGACGGCGCGGTGCCGGGCCCATTCGACCCCGAGGCGGTGTCCCGGTTCCGGGACCGAATGGACGACGATCTCGACACTCCCGGCGCGGTGGCCGGCATCTTCGACTTGGTTCGCCAGGCCAACGCCGCCGCCGACGAGGGCGACCAGACCGGCGCCACCCGGGCGGCGCAGACGGTCGGGCTTCTGGCCGCCGCCCTCGGCCTCCCCCTCCGGGGGGAGATTGACGACGACGTCGACCCGGCCAGTGCCGATCTGGTCCGGCGGCGCGACGAGGCCCGAGGGCAACGGGACTGGGGGTCGGCCGACCAGTTGCGGGACGAGCTGGTGGCGGCCGGATGGGTGGTGGAGGACGGTGTGGGAGGCACCCGGATTCGGAGGCCGTGACCCTCAGTTGGGTCCGATTCACGGCCTTTGACCAGGGATAAGTGAAATGGTGGCGGTCGCGCTCCCATTTGGTTACCATGGAGTAACAACGAAGTGGCGACCGGATGCAGGCCGGTAGGACCGCTGGCGGCCATCGCCATCGTTTCCCGCCCCCCGGTCCCGCCATGACGTCGGCAACGACATCTACCTATCTACAGAATTGCCAGGCCTGGTGGCCGGAACGGAGCGACGCAGATGCCCGATTTCTCGATGGAACTCAACGAGGACCAACTTCAGATCCAAAAGTGGGTCCATGACTTCGCCGAAAACGTTGTCCGGCCCGCCGGCCATGAGTGGGACGAGCGGGAGGAGACTCCCTGGCCGATCATTGAAGAGGCGGCCAAGATCGGGCTGTATTCCTTCGACTTCATCGCCCAGGCCTTCGCCGACCCGACCGGGCTGTTGCTGCCCATCGCCAACGAGGAGATGGCCTGGGGTGACGCCGGGATCGGCCTGGCCATCTTCGGGAGCACCCTCGGACTGGCCGGTATCGCCTCCAACGGCACCCCCGAACAGTTGATCGAGTGGGGGCCGCAGTGTTTCGGGACCCCCGACAAGATCCAGATGGCGGCGTTCGCGGTGTCAGAGCCGGACGCCGGCTCGGACGTGTCGTCGCTGCGCACCCGGGCCGTCTACGACGAGGCCAAGGACGAGTGGGTCATCAACGGAACCAAGACCTGGATCACCAACGGCGGGATCGCCGACATCCATGTGGTGGTGGCGTCGGTCGACCCCGAGTTGGGTTCGCGGGGTCAAGCCAGCTTCATCGTCCCACCGAAGACCCCCGGCCTCTCCCAGGGTCAGAAGTTCTCCAAGATGGGTATCCGGGCATCCCACACCGCCGAGGTCATCCTCGATGACGTACGGGTTCCCGGCCACTGCCTGCTGGGCGGCAAGCAGAAGCTCGACGAGAAGCTGGCCCGGGCCAAGGAAGGCAAGCGCTCCACCAGCCAGGCGGCCATGAAGACGTTCGAGGCTTCCCGCCCGACCGTCGGGTCCCAGGCGCTCGGCATCGCCCGGGCCGCCTACGAGTACTCCCTCGACTACGCCAAGGAGCGCAAGGCGTTCGGCCGGGCCATCATCGAGAATCAGGGCATCGCCTTCAAGTTGGCGGACATGAAGACCCGGATCGACGCCTCCAGGCTGTTGGTGTGGCGGGCGGCGTGGATGGGGAGCACCGGCAAGGAGTTCACCGCCGGTGAAGGCTCGATGTCCAAGCTGTTCGCCGGGGAGACCGCGGTGCACGTGACCGAGGAGGCCATCCAGATCATGGGCGGCTACGGCTACATCCGGGAGCACCCGGTCGAGCGGTGGCACCGCGACTCCAAGATCTACACGATCTTCGAGGGCACCTCGGAGATCCAACGGCTGATCATCGCCCGGGCCATCTCCGGCGTCCACATCCAGTAACGGCTGGAGACATCACCCGCCGCCCGGCGGGGGGATGGCCGACCAGTAGCCTGCATCCGATGGAGACCTCGCCGAACCCTCGTCCCGGGGGCGACGACCGTCCCCAACCGGAGGTTCTGACCCTCTGCACCGGCAATGCCGCCCGCTCCGTCATGGCTGGGGCCATGCTCCGTTCCGCCCCGGTGCACATTGTGACCGCCGGGACCCATGTGGTGGAGGGTCAGCCGATGAGCCGGCGCACCCGGGATGCCCTTGCCTCGGTGGAGATGGTGGCCGACGGTCACCGGAGCCATCAGTTGACCGACGGCGACGTGTCCACCGCCGACCTGATCATCGCCATGGCCGGTGAACACGTGAACTTCATTCGCCGCCGGTACCCCGAGGCCGCCGCCAAGACCGGGTCGATCAAGCGGCTTTGCCGCGACCTGTCGGATGGGCCCGAGCCACTCACCGAGCGGGTGGCACAACTGGCGTTGGCCGAGGCGGTGATCGACGAGTGGGAAGACGTCGAGGATCCGGCCGGCGGCGATGACGAGATGTACGTGGCCTGTGCCCGCGAGCTGGCCGGGCTGAGCGTGGAACTGCTGCCCCGACTGCGCTGAGCCGGCCGGCGGCCCTACCGGTCCGGGGCGACTAGGTGGTGCGCCAAGGGAGGCGAAGGCCACCGCCCCCCGCCTTGGCTCCAGCCTCGGACCGGAGGTTGGACGCCCTCATCAACCGGGCCGGTTCGGAGATCGGGGCGGCGGAGCGTTCGACCCCGCGGGCGGGCCAGAAGATGGCGGCCAGCAGGACCAGGAGAATGCCCGAATTCGGATCGGTCCCCCGGCCGGTGAAGATGCCCCCGAAGTCCTCCATCAGCCAGATGGCGGCGCCGAAGACGACCGCGGCGATGACCCCGAAACGGCGGAGCCGGGATACGAAGGGGCTGACGGCGACGACGGTGCAGAGGACGGCGGCGGCGACGGACACTTCGATGCCGTGATGGGCGAGGGCGCTGGCCAGGGTGTGGTCGAGGCGGCGGAGCCATCCCGGTTCGCCGTCGCTCATTCCCGCCGCCATCGAACTCAGCCCGTTGGGGGTCCGGTCACCCGGCTGGAGAATGAAGTAGACGAAGCTTCCCCACAGCGTCAGCCACAAGACGCGGGGAAAGAACCGGCCCAACGGGCCGTCGAGCGCGAGCGAACCGGAAGGGGCCGCATCGTCGTCACCGGGCCACAACAGCACAGCGGCGAAGGCATAGAGGATGGCCGCCCCCGGCGCTCCCATGTAGACGCTGGTGCCTCCGGTGAGGACCCCCCCGAGCCCCTCCCCGAACCACCACACCGCCGCCGACCAGGCGAGGGAGGAAAGCAGGGCGATCTTCACGGTGGGCCGCCAGAACAGGCCGAGGGCCAACGCCAGCTGGACGGTGGCGAGAAAGCCGTTGTACACCGCGATGTGGTGAACCATCAGGTTCGACACCCAGGTGATGGGCTGGGCGATGATCCCCGGGTTTCCGGCCGCCGTCGAGCCGAGAGTCTGGTTCACGAAGTCCCGGGTGAACATGTAGGGCTGGAACTGAAGGGCGGCGTCGAGCAGCCAGAGCAACCCGAGCCCAACCTGGAGGATCCGGCGGTAGGACATCCCGGTCGACCCGGCGGCGACCCGGGAGAACCGCTCGGCCCGAAGGCCCCCCGTCTCCGCCCATCCGGTTACCGAGACCAATTGACGCCGAACGCCTCGGCCCCACCGGGCATGGACTTCTTCCGCACGCCTTGCACAGAGGTCGTTCGGCACCGACCGACAAGGTGGATGACAACGACATCCGGATCCCGGCCACGACCGGGAAGATCAGTTGGGGGCCTAACGGGCCAGTTCGGGATGGCGTAGGGAGATGTCGGCGCAGGCTTCGCAGACGTCGTCGGGGATGACCCCGTGCTTCATCAACACGGCGAACACCTTGCAGCCGAGGCAAATCCCGAGCGCCGACTCGAGGAAGGCGGCAACCACCAACAGGCCGAGGACCACCGAGGCGGCGGTGGACTGGCCGAAGCCGAACCAGAGGATGAGGGCGGTGGAGGAAAAAGCCACCCCCATGGCTTGGGCGAACCGCTTGGGTGGCCCGGCCACCAGGCGAGGCCCGTTCGGCAGGCGAGGGGCGATGACCCGGGTGGCGAATTGGCCGAGCGGGCTGAGGGTCGGACCGCTGAGCACCCGGGCCCAAAACCCGTAGGCCAGGGGGACCAGGAGCCAAGGTTGCTGGAAGACGATGGCGGCCACCGACATGACCAGCACGCCGGCCGCCACCGTCCGGGCCGCGTACTCGTTGACCGGGTTGGGGAAGCTGAAGACTGATCGGATGGTGGGCAACTGATTCTCCTGGAGCCGTCCGGGCCACAGAGCCACGATCGGCGACGTTTACCCACCTAGTTTACCTACTAGGTCGGCATTTCGTCCGCCCTCTCGGGTCCCGGCTCAGGCGGCAAAGGCGGTGGCGCCCCGCATCAGGTCGAGGCCTTCGAGGCCGGGGAGGCGATCGACCCGGCGGTCGATCCGGTCGGCCATCACCTTCCCCTCGCCTCCACCGAACAGGTTGCGGCTGAGGAACTTGACCTCCTCGTCGGGCATGACCCCGCTGCCAACCGGCGCCCAGTACCGCCGGAGCGCCCACCGGGTGAAACGCTGGGCCGCTCGGCTGTCGGTGAGGCGTTCCTTGGCCTGGGAGACGTAGAAGTCGATGTGGCGGCCCTCTTGTTTCATGATCCGGCGGAGCAGGTCGGAGAGGACCGGGTGGTCGGCCAGCTTGGCCAGCCGGGCATAGCCCGCCTGGGTGGTCCACTCGTTGACCGCCCCCCAGGTCATGTGCACGGCGGTGAGGTGGGGGGTGAGGGCGGAGGCCAGCTGGAAGGTGATCGGGCGCCAGGCGTCCCGCTTGGGAAGCCGCTGGCGGAGGGCGGCGATGCGACTGGTCCCGGACGGCTCCCCGTGGGCAGCCAGCACGTTGGCGATCGCCTCACCGTGCCAGTACTCCTCGTAGTTCCAAAACGTCAGGAACGAGGTGACCTCGGGGTCGCGGTGGGCCCGGGTGACCAGAATGTCCCGCAAATAGCAGACGGTGTGGTTCTCGATGTCGTGCATGTAGCGGAGGCACCGCAAGGCATCGGGGTCGAGCGGCTGGTCCCGGAAGGCGCCGAAATCGATGTCGGCAACCTCAAGTTTTCCGGAGATCTCACGGTAGGTGTCGATGTCGAAGCTCATACTCCCTCTTCGTAGCCGAAGGTCTGGCGGATGGCCACGGCATAGCCATCCGGACCCCGGCTCCTCTCCGAAGAGCAGACATGCGCCCAG
>DATARI010000077.1:0-5051 GCA_036264255.1 Acidimicrobiales bacterium
CCTTTCCGGGCGGAGGCAGAGCGATCGGGTACAGGTATGCGTGGCCCGATCCTTCCCGGCTCATTGCCCGGGATCGGCAACAGGCAGAGAACTAATCTGATGCCACGTATGAAGTCCAACCGCTCGATCCCCCAATCAACCGTGATCCCGGTGCTCATCTACCCTGACGTACGGGAGGCGGTGGACTGGCTCGGCCAGGCGTTCGGATTTGTGGAGCGCGTCCGGATCGGCGAGGACCACCGCTCACAGCTCAGCATCGGCGATGGGGCGGTCATCATCGGTGACGTGAGCGGAGATCGGCGGCCCCCACAAGCGGGCGAGGTCACCCACTCGGTCATGGTGCGGGTTGAGGACGTGCATGCCCACTGCCAGTTGGCGAGATCGAGCGGTGCGCGCATCATCATGGAGCCCACCGATTTCGAATACGGCGAGCGGCAGTACACGGCCGAGGACCCAGTCGGCCATCAGTGGACGTTCTCCGAGACTCTTGCCGATGTCAGCCCTGAGGAGTGGGGAGGAACGTCGGCCGCGCCTCCGAACGAGACATCCCACATGCCCGGATAGATCATCACCCCGAAAAGCACTGAAGGGCGCCCCCGGAGGGACGCCCTTCAGTCGTTAGTACGGATATTGAAAGGCACTGAACTCTCCGGACTACGCCGAGCGGGACTAGTTCCCGGCTAGAGGATTCAGCGGGTAACTGGCTGGGATTCGCCAGGTGGTCCGACAAGCCGCCTTAGCGGCCAGTCACCTCCAGAGTCCCACGTCTATGACTTATCAGTTGGACCACCTCCTTTCTCTGGTGCACACAGCGTAACGAACGCGCAGCGAAATGTGACGTCAATTCGAAGGAATTTTTTCGGGAATTTCGCCGGGTATCCGGTCTGACCTCCGCCGGGGCGGCGACCGCCCGGTTGGGGCTACTGTACGAACATATGTTCGATGCAATCGTCGATGGGCCCGAGGCGCCGTCGGAGGCCGATCCGGCCTGGGGTGACGGCCGAACCCCAGTGAAAGACAGGGCTCCGGCCATCCGTGAGTCTCTCGCCGTCCTGGCCGAACGGGCCCGACCCACCTCGTCGAGCGGGAGCCAGCTCCTGCCGGTGATCCCTCCCCTCCAGGGCCTGTTTCCCGGTGGCGGCCTGCGCCGGGGAACCTCGATCGTCGTCGCCGGCGACGGTGCCAGCCCGCGGGCCACCGACAGGGCGAACGGTACGACCAGCGGGCTCACCTTGTGCCTGTCCCTTCTGGGCGCGGTGTCCTCGGCCGGGTCCTGGTGCGCGGCGGTGGGGCTCACCGGCCTGGGGGCTGTCGCCGCCGATGACCTGGGGATCGACCTCGAACGCCTGGCCCTCCTCCCCTCGCCCGGGCCGAAGTGGGCCGAGGCCACCGCCGCCCTCCTCGGCGGGGTGGACGTCGTCGTGCTGTGCCCTCCCTTCTCCGTCCGCCCGGCCATGGCCCGGCGCCTCTTGGCCCGCACCCGCGACCGCGGGGCGATTCTCATCGTCCTACCCGGGCCCGCCGGCTGGCCGGAGTGCCCCGACCTCCGGCTGATCGTCGGCAACACCCGGTGGGACGGCATCGGGAGCGGGGACGGCCATCTCCGCCGACGGCGGGTGACGGTGACCGCCACCGGTCGCCGATCGGCGGCACGGCCACAACGGCGGGAGCTGTGGCTGCCTTCGACGGCGGGAACCGTGGAGGACACCGACCCCGAGGGGCCGACGGGGGCGCCGACGTGATGGAGCGTCTGTTGGTCGTGCGCTGCCCCGAGCTCCTCGAAGAGGACGAGGGGGGTGCGATGCTCCGGACCTTTATCCGGGTGCTCGCGGCCGTGGAGGTCTACTGCCCCTGGGTCCAGGCCGTCCGTCCCGGCATCTGCTCGCTCCCCGCCCGCGGGCCGGCCCGGTACTTCGGGGGCGAACAGGCGCTCGTCGACCTCGTCACCGAGGCCACCGCGGCCATCGCCGAAACCCAGGTGGGCATGGCCGATGGTCTGTTCGGTGCCGTGCTGGCCGCTCGGGCCGCGCTGGTGGTCCCGGCCGGAACCACCCCTGCGTTCCTCGCCCCCCTCTCGGTGACCACCCTCGGGGACCCCGATTTGGCCGAGCTGCTGGCCCGGCTCGGGATCCGGACCCTGGGGGACTTCGCCGCCCTCCCCGAGCGCCACGTCCTCGGTCGCTTCGGGGCCGACGGCGCGCTCCGCCACCGGGTGGCCCGCGGCGAGACCGGGGAGCTCGCCGGGTTCCGCCAGTCCGGGATCGACCGCCACATCCAGAGGCACCAGCACGGGGACCGGCCGGCCACCGGCACCCAGGGCGGGTTCTGGGGCGGCACCAGCGACCGGGATGCCCGGGCCGCCCGGACCCTGGCCGACGTGCAGCGACTCCTCGGGGCCGACGGCGTGCTCCGGATCCGGCTGCAAGGAGGTCGCAGCCCGGCCGAACGTTCCCGGCTGGTCACCTGGGGGGCACGGGAGACCCCGGGCGACCGGACCCTGGACGCGCCCTGGCCCGGACAGATCCCGCCGCCCGCCCCGGCCATCGTGCACACCCCTCCGCTCGGCGCCGAGGTGGTCGACGACGCCGGCGAACCGGTGGTGGTGTCGGGGCGGGGTCTCCTCACCGCCACGCCGGGGCGTTTGTCGGTGGCCGGCGGTCCGTGGACGGCGGTGACCGCCTGGGCCGGGCCGTGGCCGGCCGAGGAGCGGTGGTGGTCCCGGGCCCGACGACGAACGGCCCGGATGCAGGTCGTGCTGGCCGGTCAGGATGCCCGGCTGCTGTTGACCGAACAGGGCCGCTGGTGGGTCGAGGCCACCTACGGCTGAACCGACCAGCAGCCCAAACAAGGGGGCCGGCGGGAACAGCCGGGGCGGGAGCAGAACAGAAGAACGGAAGCCAGTGTCTTACGCAGAGCTACACGTGCACTCCAATTTCTCTTTTCTCGACGGCGCCAGCCATCCCGAGGAGCTGGTGGCCGAGGCCTCCCGCCTCGGCCTGTCGGGCCTGGCCCTCACCGACCATGACGGTCTCTACGGCGTCGTCCGCTTCGCCGAGGCGGCCCGGGTCCTCGATGTGCCCACCGTGTTCGGGGTCGAGCTGGCCCTCTCCCCCTCCGCTCCCCGCACCGGCGTGCCCGACCCGGGGGGCACCCATCTGATCGTGCTGGCTCGCGACCCCGAGGGCTACGCCCGGCTCAGCCGGGGCATCGCCGAGGCCCACCTGGCCGGCGGGGAGAAAGGAAAGCCGATCTTCACCCTCGACGACCTGGCCGGTCGCCACGGGGGCCACTGGCAGGTCCTGACCGGCTGCCGGAAGGGCGCGGTGGCCGGAGCCCTGACCGCAGGCGGACCGGCAGCGGCGGGACGACAGCTCGATCACCTCATCGACCGCTTCGGAGCGGACAACGTGGCCGTCGAGCTGTGGGACCACGGCGATCCCCTCGACACCGCCCGCAACGATGCCCTGGCCCTGCTGGCCGTGGAACGGGGGGTGAGCCCCGTGGCCACCAACAACGTGCACTACGCCTCCCCCACCCGCTTCCCGCTGGCCACCGCCCTGGCCGCGGTGCGGGCTCGGCGCCCGCTCGATGAGCTGCAGGGCTGGCTCCCCCCCTCGGCCATCGCCTGCCTGCGGTCGGAGGGCGAGCAGCGGCGGCGGTTCGCCCGGTGGCCCGGGGTGATCGAACGGGCGGCCGAGATCGCCGAGGCCTGCACCTTCGACCTCCACCTGGTCGCCCCCCGCCTCCCCGACTTCCCGGTCCCCGCCGGCCACACCGAGCAGACCTGGCTCACCGAGCTGGTCCGTCGGGGCGCCCTCGACCGCTACGGCTCGCGGGAGGTCGAGCGGGTGCCCGGGGCGTGGGAGCGGCTCGATCACGAGCTGGCCGTCATCGACGCCCTCGGCTTCCCCGGGTACTTCCTCACCGTGTGGGACATCGTTCGGTTCTGTCGAGAGCAGGACATCTTCTGCCAGGGTCGCGGCTCGGCCGCCACCTCGGCCGTCTGTTACGCCCTGGGCATCACCAACGTGGATGCAGTGTCGCTGGGCCTGCTCTTCGAGCGGTTCCTCTCCCCCGCCCGCGATGGTCCCCCCGACATCGACGTGGACATCGAGTCGGGCCGGCGGGAGGAGGTCATCCAGTACGTCTACGGGCGCTACGGGCGCCTGCACGCTGCCCAGGTGGCCAACGTCATCACCTACCGGTCGCGCTCTGCCCTCCGCGACATCGGCAAGGCCCTCGGGCACCCGCTGGCCGAGGTGGAGGGATGGGCCGGGTCGGTCGACCGAGGCGATTCCATGCGCGACCAGGAGGCCATCCCTTCGATGGTGCGCGACCTGGCCGAGGCGGTGCTCGACTTCCCCCGCCACCTCGGCATCCACTCGGGGGGCATGGTCATCTGCGACCGTCCCGTGGTCGAGGTCTGCCCGGTGGAGTGGGCCCGGATGCCGGGCCGGAGCGTCCTGCAGTGGGACAAGGACGACTGCGCCGCCGTCGGGCTGGTCAAGTTCGACCTGCTGGGGCTGGGCATGCTCACCGCCTTGCACCACATGGTCGACCTGGTGGCGGCCCACCACGGCGTCCGGATCGACGTGGCCCTCATCGACCAGGAGCCCGGGGTCTACGACCTGTTGTGCCGGGCCGACACCGTGGGGGTGTTCCAGGTCGAGTCCCGGGCCCAGATGGGCACCCTGCCCCGGGTGAAGCCCCGCTGCTTCTACGACCTGGCCATCGAGGTGGCCCTCATCCGTCCCGGGCCCATCCAGGGCAATGCCGTCCACCCCTACATCCGGCGGCGGAACAAGGAGGAAGACATCACCTACCTCCATCCCCTGCTGAAGCCGGCCCTCGAGCGGACGCTCGGCGTCCCCCTCTTCCAAGAGCAGCTGATGCAGATCGCCATCGACGTCGCCGGCTTCACCCCGGCCCAGGCCGACGAGCTCCGCCAGGCCATGGGAGCCAAACGCTCGGGCGAGCGGATGAGCCGGCTCCGGGACCGGTTGTTCGCCGGGATGGCGGCCCGGGACGTGTCGGCGGACGTGGCCGAGCAG
>DATARI010000122.1:0-5656 GCA_036264255.1 Acidimicrobiales bacterium
CCCCCCCCGGCCGTATGCCGGTGGCCTTCATCGGTCACGGCAATCCCATGTACGCCATCGAGCCCAACCGGTACGCGGAAGTCTGGGCCCAGCTGGGTCGCGAACTCCCACGGCCCACGGCGGTGCTGGCCATCTCGGCCCACTGGTACGTGGCCGGGACGGCGGTCACCGAGATGGCCGAACCCCGGACGATCCACGATTTCGGGGGGTTCCCGCGGGAACTGTTCGAGGTCGTGTATCCCGCCCCGGGCTCCCTCGCCCTCGCCCAGCGGGTACGGCGGCTGATCGACGAGTCCCACACCATCGCCTCGCCGGTGGTCGCCGACTCCGAGTGGGGGCTGGATCACGGCACCTGGTCGGTGGCCCGGCACCTGTATCCGGACGCCGACGTTCCGGTGGTGCAGCTGAGCATCGACGGTCGAGAGGGGCCGGCGTTCCACCTGCAGCTTGGATCGGTGCTGGCCCCCTTGCGCGACGAGGGCGTGCTCATCCTCGGCAGTGGCAACGTGGTCCACAACCTCCAGATGGCCCGTCTGGCCGGGGAGGCACCCCCGCTGGAGTGGGCGGTCCGCTTCGAGGCGGAGGTACGGCGCCGGATCGCCTCCGGGCAGGGAGCCTCACTGGCCGACCTTGCCGCCCTCGGCCCCGATGCCCGCCAGTCGGTGCCCACCCCTGATCACTATCTGCCCCTCATGTACGTCCTGGGGGCGGCTTCCCCCGAAGACGGGATCCGTTTCCCGGTCGAGGGGATCGACGCCGGGTCGATCTCGATGCTCTCGGTCGTGCTTGGTTGACCATCCGGTCAGGTCGGGCCTCCGGCCAGGGCCTGGCGGCCCCGACTGTACAATCGAGTCATGGGTGAGTCACCGAAGGAAACGGGTTCAGTGACGGGTGACCGTCCGACCGGGACATTCACCGTCAAGCGGGGACTGGCCGACATGCTCCGCGGCGGCGTGATCATGGACGTCGTCGATGCCGAGCAGGCGAAACTGGCGGAAGACTCGGGGGCCGTCGCGGTCATGGCCCTCGAGCGGGTGCCCTCCGACATCCGGCGGGACGGCGGGGTGGCCCGGATGAGTGATCCGGCCATGATCGAGGGCATCAAAGCCGCGGTCACCGTCCCGGTGATGGCCAAGGCCCGGATCGGCCATTTCGCCGAGGCCCAGGTGCTGGCCGCCCTCGGGGTCGACTACATCGACGAGAGCGAGGTGCTCACCCCGGCCGATGAGGCCCACCACATCGACAAGTGGGGCTACGAGGTCCCGTTCGTGTGCGGGGCCACCAACCTCGGGGAGGCCCTGCGCCGGATCTCGGAGGGCGCGGCGATGATCCGATCCAAGGGCGAGGCCGGCACCGGCAACATCGTCGAAGCGGTTCGTCACCTTCGGTCGATTCTCGGCGACATCGGCCGGCTGACCCAGGCCGACTCGGCCGAGTTGTACGGATGGGCCAAGGAGCTTGCCTCGCCCATCGGGCTGGTCCAGGAGATCGCCGCCACCGGCCGGCTGCCGGTCCCGCTCTTCTGTGCGGGTGGGATCGCCACCCCTGCCGACGCCTCGCTGGTGATGCAGTTGGGAGCCGAAGCGGTGTTCGTCGGGTCCGGGATCTTCAAGAGCAGCGACCCGCAGCGCCGGGCCCGGGCCATCGTGGAGGCGACCGCCCACTACGCCGACGCCGACCTGGTGGCCAAGGTCTCCACCGGTCTGGGCGAGGCCATGGCGGGCCAGGAGATCGAGACACTCGATGTCCGCCTGTCTGCGCGTGGTTGGTAGGGGCGCCGCCGGGCGGCGCTCGGGCATCGCGGCATGACCATCGGGGTGCTGGCCCTGCAGGGCGACGTGCGGGAGCACATCGGTGCGCTCGCCGATCTCGGAGAGGTCGGGCGCCTGGTCCGGGGGCCGTCGGACCTCGACGGGCTACGGGGCATCATCCTCCCCGGGGGTGAATCGACCACCTTGTCGATCCTGCTCGAGTCGTCCGGGCTGTTCGATCCGCTGGCCGCCGCGCTGACGGAGGGGCTGCCGGTCTTCGGGACCTGCGCCGGCATGATCCTGCTGGCCGACACCGTGCTCGACGGTCGACCCGACCAGAAGGGCTTCGGAGCCATCGGCATCACCGTCCGCCGCAACGGGTACGGGCGCCAGGTGGCCTCCTTCGAGTGCGACCTCGAGGTCTCCGGCCTCGAGGCACCACCGGTCCATGCCGTCTTCATCCGGGCCCCCCGGGTGGAAGCGGCGGCACCGGGCGTCGAGGTGCTGGCCACCCTGCCCGTCGAGGCCGGCCCCGACGGGATCGCTCGGCGGGCGGGCTCGGGGGACCCGGTGGTGTGCCGGCAGGGGCCGGTCCTGGTCACCGGCTTCCACCCCGAACTCACGGGGGACCGGCGGCTGCACCAGCTGTTCGTGGGGATGACCAAAGAGGACAAAGAGGAGAGGTAGCAGGCGATGTCGGGACATTCGAAGTGGGCAACCACCAAATATCGCAAGGGGGCTCAGGACTCGGCGCGGGCCAAGGTCTTCGCCAAGATCATCCGGCAGGTGGAGGTGGCCGCCCGGGAGGGCGGGAGCGACATGACCGCCAACGCCAGCCTCCGGACCATGTACGCCAAGGCCAGGGATTCGTCGGTGCCGATCGACACCATCGAGCGGGCCATCAAACGCGGCTCGGGCGAGCTCGAGGGGGTCAGGTACGAGGCCATCTCCTACGAGGGGTATGCCCCCGACGGGGTGGCGGTCATCGTGGAATGCCTCTCGGACAACCGCAACCGCACCGGCGCGGAGATCCGCAACATCTTCTCCAAGAACGGCGGGTCGATGGCCGAGCCGGGGGCGGTGAGTTGGCAGTTCGAGCGCAAGGGGGTGGTGTCGGTGCCCCGGACGTTCGACGAGGACCGGGTGCTGGAGGTGGCCATGGAGGTCGGTGCCGAGGACCTCTCGGACGAAGGCGAGCAGTGGATGGTCACCTGCGCCCCCCACGACCTGATGGCGGTGCGGGCCGCCCTCGAGGAGGCCCAGCTGACCCCGGGGACCTCCGAGCTGACCATGGTGCCGACCACCACCGTCGAGGTGGCCGACGAGTCGGAGGCCAAGAAGGTGCTGCGGCTCATCGAGGCCCTCGACGACCACGACGACGTCCAGAATGTCTATGCCAACTTCGACATCCCCGACTCGGTGATGGCGGCCTACGGCGGCTAGGCCCTCGGACCCGATCCGGGCTATCCGCATCTTGCCCCCCCGGTCACGATACAGTCGAACGCATGTTCGTCCTGGGGATCGATCCCGGCCTGTCCCGATGTGGGTACGGCATCGTCACCCGGCGCCAGTCGAAGCTGGTGGCGGTGGCCGCCGGGGTCATCTCCACCGCGCCGACGGTTCCCCTCCACCAGCGACTGCGGGTCCTTTCCGACGAGCTCCGGGCGCTGATGGTGGAGTACCGGCCCGAAGCGGTGGTGGTGGAGCGGGTGTTCTTCCAGGTGAACGCCCGCACCGCCATGGCCACCGCCCAGGCCGCCGGGGTGGCGCTGGTGGCGGCGGCCGAAGCGGAGTGCGAAGTGGCCCAGTACACCTCCAACGAGGTCAAGGTGGCGCTGGTCGGGTACGGGGGGGCGACCAAGGACCAGGTGCAGCGGATGGTGGCTTCGGTCCTCGGGCTGGCGGAGCCACCCCGCCCCCCGGACGTGGCCGACGCCCTCGCCCTCGCCGCCTGTTACCTGACCAGCCAACCGCTTCGCCGGGCCGTTGCCGCGGCAGGAGGACCATCATGATCGGATCCCTACGAGGAACCCTCATCGACCGCCCCGTCCCGGGCGAGGTCATCATCGAGGTCGGGGGTGTCGGCTACCGGGCCTCGGTGCCGACCTCGATCTTCGGCAGCCTCGGGCCGAACGGATCCGAGGTCTTCCTCCACGTCCACACCCATGTCCGGGAAGACGCCATCGTGCTGTTCGGCTTCGCCCATGCCGATGAGCGCCGGTGCTTCGAGGCCCTGCTCGGTGCCCACGGGGTGGGCCCGTCCCTGGCCTTGGCCATCCTCTCGGCGCTGTCGCCGGCGTCGTTGTCGACCGCGGTGCTAGAGGACGATCTCGATACGCTCTGCCTCATCCCCGGCGTGGGGAAGAAGACCGCCGCCCGCCTGCTGCTGGAGTTGAAGGCCCGGTTGGACCTGCCCACCTGGAACCCGGACGGCCCGGTCATCTCCAGCGAGGAGCGATCGGCCCGCGGCGAGGTCCGCGCCGCGCTGGTCGAGCTCGGCTACGGCCCCGACGAGATCCGCCTGGCCCTCGACGCCGTCCCCGATGACGACTCGGTGGAGACCATGGTGCGCACCGCCCTTCGTCAGCTGGCGAGGTCTCGTTGACCCCCGAAGCCCGACGGGAGGTGCTGGCCGACGTCCTCGATGGGGAGGGCACCCCCCGGGAGCCGACGGTGCGCGACGTCGACCCGGTCGCCGCCCCGGTCGAGGAGCAGGACGAGGCCCGGCTCCGTCCCCGCACCCTGGCCGAGTTCGTCGGTCAGGCCCAGCTGACCGAGCACCTGCAGATCGTCATCGAGGCCGCCCGCAAACGGGGGCAGCCGGTCGACCACCTGTTGTTCGCCGGGCCGCCCGGATTGGGGAAGACCTCGCTGTCGGGCATCGTGGCGGCGGAGATGGGAGTCGGGCTCCGGATCACCGCCGGGCCGGTGATGGTGCGGGCGGGCGACCTGGCCGCCTTGCTCACCGACCTCCAAGAGGGTGATGTGTTGTTCATCGATGAGATCCACCGGCTCCCCCGGGCGGTGGAGGAGATCCTCTACCCGGCCATGGAGGACTTCAAGCTCGACATCCTGATCGGCAAGGGACCCACCGCCCGCAGCATCCGGCTGGATCTGCCCCGGTTCACCCTGGTCGGTGCCACCACCCGCACCGGGCTGGTGACCGGTCCGCTGCGGGACCGGTTCGGCTTCGTCGGACGGCTCGACCTCTACGGGGTCGACGATCTCCAGGCCATCGTGTTGCGCTCGGCCCAGATCCTCGGGGTCCCGGTCGACCCGGACGGTGCCCGGGAGATCGCCGAGCGGTCGCGAGGCACGCCGCGGATCGCCAACCGCCTGCTGCGCCGGGTGCGCGACTACGTGGAGGTGCGGGCGGCCGGCAAGGTCACCGCCGAGTCGGCCACCGCCGGCCTCGAGCTGTTCGGGGTGGACAAGTTGGGCCTCGACAAGGTCGACCGGGCCATCCTCGACGTGCTGTGCCGCCGGTTCGCCGGACGCCCGGTCGGCCTGACCACGCTGGCCCAGTGCATCGGCGAGGAGCCCAACACCATCGAGGACGCCTACGAGCCCTACCTGTTGCAGCAGGGCCTGTTGCAGCGCACCGCCAGGGGCCGGATGGCCGCCCCCCGGGCCTGGGCCCACCTGGAGATGACCCCCTCCGACCCCACCTTGCTCTGATCGGCCGGGAGGGTCGGCCCCGCCCGGTTGCCGGCCGACGGTGATTTCCGAAATAGCGTGCAGCCGATGCCGGCAGCCAGCGAAGACGGGTCGAGGCACCCCCGAGCCGCCGGGGTCGAGGCCGCGGTGCCGATGGACGCCTACGACTACGGGCTTCCCGAGGCGGCCATCGCCCAACAGCCGGTCGAGCCCCGCAGCGCCGCCCGGTTGCTGATCTCCGGCCGGGT
>DATARI010000129.1:0-5780 GCA_036264255.1 Acidimicrobiales bacterium
CGGGCATTACGGTGCGACATTGAAGGCCTCCTGGGTGTGTTGTCTGCAAACACCACATTCCTGGAGGCCTTCGCTTTACGTCAATCAGTCACTAACGTCTTGGCCGAGTACACCTAGGCCGGGACCGGGGTGCTCACGTCGGCCAACAGGTCCACCGAGCGCAGCCGGTCCTCGACCGAAGCGGCGAGATGGGCCACGATCAGCTCGTCGGCATCGGCGTGCTGGGCGAACTCGTCCAGGTAGGCCCTGACCGTGGCCGGGGTCCCGACCGCCGAGTACTTCATCATGCGGGCGATCTGCTGGCCCTGGGCGGTCGCCAGGACGGCATCGGCCTCTTTGTCGGTGTAGTGGCGGTCGGGGGCCAGGAATCGGGCTACCCGCTGGCGCCGGGACACCTGGAACTGGGACTGCGCCTCTGCCTCGGTGTCGGCCACGATGGCATTGACGCCGGCGATGACATAGGGCCGGTCGAGTTGCTCCGAGGGTTGGAATTCCCGGCGGTAGATGGCGACCGCGTCCTCCAGTGCCCCCGGCGAAAAATGGGAGGCGAAGGAGTAGGGCAGCCCGAGGGCGGCGGCGAGGGTGGCCCCGAACAGGGAGGACCCGAGGATGTAGAGCGGCACGTTGGTGCCCTTCCCGGGGGTGGCCTCCACCCCGGGAATCCGGGTGTGGGCGGAGAGGTAACCCTGGAGCTCGAGCACGTCTTGGGGGAACCGGTCGGACTCGCTCCCGTCGTGGCGCATGGCCCTCATGGTGTTCTGATCGGTGCCCGGGGCCCGTCCCAGCCCGAGGTCGATCCGGCCGGGGTGCAGCGTCTCGAGGGTGCCGAATTGCTCGGCAATGACCAGCGGCGAATGGTTGGGGAGCATGATGCCTCCCGCCCCCAGCCGGATGGAGTCGGTGTGGGCGGCGACGTGGGCAATGAGCACGCTGGTGGCGGAGGAAGCGATGGCCGAGTTGTTGTGATGCTCGGCGTACCAGACCCGGCGATAGCCCAGCCGCTCCGCCCGCCGGGCCAGCGCCACGCTCCCCTCCAGGCTGTCCCGGGCAGTTTCCCCCTTGCCGATGATGGCCAGATCCAGGATGGACAGCGGAACAGGCATACACAACCTTTCGACGGGGGCCTCAAACGAACTACTTGGGCAACCGTCGGCGGGTCTGAGATATTTCCGGTCAGAGGGTGTCGCCGGTGCCCATGGCTCCGGCTGTGTTGACTACCGGCTGTCTTCCTCCACCTGCCCATCGGCCTCGGGCACCAGGAGGGAAGGATCGAGCACGCCGGCCTCGCTCCAGGCGTACCGGCCCTCCAGGACCCGTTGGGCGATTTGGTAGTTGTCGTCGTCATCGTTGTGCCACAAGGCGTGGAAGTGGTCCTCGACCCGGCGCTGGGCGCCGCGACAGAAGTGGGAAGCGAGCTCCACCGCCGTCTCCCCCTCCGGATCGCGGTTGTCGAGGAGCATCTTCGCCCGCACACACGCCGCGCTCATGGCATAGAGCTCGGCGCCGATGTCGACCACCCGCCCCAGGAACCCCTGCTTGCGCTCCAGCCCTCCCTGCCACCTGGACATGCCGTAGAAGGTCGAGCGGGCCAGCTTCCGGCTCGAGCGCTCGACGAACCGGAGGTGGGGCGCCAGATCCCGCCCGAACTCGGCATAGCTGGTGGGGCGCTGACCGGGGCCGGTGGCCAGCTGCGGCAGCCAGCCGGCGTAAAAGCGCGCCGCCTTCCCGGCGGCCTTGGCCTTGTCCGGCAGATCCTTCTCGGGGTCGATCAGGTCGCCGGCCACCGACAGGTGTTGGTCGACCGCCTCCCTGGCGATCATCAGCTTCATGATCTCGCTGGACCCCTCGAAGATGCGGGTGATGCGTAGGTCCCGAAGGATCTGCTCGGCGGGAATGGCCGGCTCGCCCCGGGCCCGGAGGGACTTGGCCGTCTCATAACCGCGGCCGCCTCGGATCTGCACCATCTCGTCGGCGACCAGCCAGGACATCTCCGAGCAGTACAGCTTGGCCAGGGCGGCTTCGATCCGGATGTCGTTCCGCTGCTGGTCGGCGAGGGAGCTGGACAGCTCGACCACGGCATCCATGGCGAACGTCAGGCCGGCGATGAAGGCGACCTTGTGGGCAACCGCCTCATGCTGCCCGATCGGCGCCCCCCACTGGACCCGCTCGTTCGCCCAGGTTCGGGCGATCTTGAGCGACACTTTGGCCGATGACGAACAGATGGCGGGAAGCGACAGTCGCCCGGTGTTCAGCGTGGTGAGGGCCACCTTCAGCCCCTGGCCCACCTTGCCGACCACGTTCTCGGCCGGGACCCGCACGTCCTCGAACCGGGTCACCCCGTTCTCGATGCCCCGCAGCCCCATGAACTCGTTCCGGTGGAGGACGCTGATTCCCGGGCTGTTGGCCTCCACCACGAAGGCGGTGATCCCCCCTCGCTGGCCCTCCGACTTCGGTACCACCGCCATGACCACCAACAGGTCGGCAATCACCCCGTTGGTGGTCCACAACTTGGTGCCGTTCAGAATGTAGGCCGAGCCGTCGGCGGTGGGCTCGGCGGAGGAACCCATCCGGGCCGGGTCGCTGCCGACGTCGGGCTCGGTGAGGAGGAAGGCGCTGATCTCGTTGCTGGCGACCCGAGGCAGGAAGCGCCGCTTCTGCTCCTCGGTGCCGAACAGCTTCAAGGGCTCCGGGACTCCGATGGACTGATGTGCACTCAACAACGAGCTCAGCGCCGAATGCACCGACCCCACCAACGACAACGCCCGGTTGTAATAGAGGTTGGACAGGCCCAGGCCTCCGTATTCCTCGTCGATCTTCATCCCCAACGCCCCGAGCTCCGCCAGACCCTTGATGACCCGTTCGGGGACCTTGGCCTCCGACTCGATGAGCATCGGGTCGACCTCCGCTCGGAGGAACGCTTCCAGCTGGGTGAGGAACGCCTCACCCTTGCGGCGCTCCTCGTCGGTCGGTTCGGGGTGCGGATGGATCAGATCGAGGTCGAACGATCCCAGGAACAGGGCCTTGCCGAAGCTCGGTCGGGACCACTCCTTCTCCCGGGCGGCCTCGGCGACCGACCGGGCGTCGGTCTCGCTGGCCGGGCTCATCGGACGCCGCCGGTTGGACCGGTCCTCTTGGTCAAAACGGGCATGGGACACCTCCGTCTCTCCGTAGGGACCTACCCGACGCTCGCCCGCCCGAAACCGGCTGGACCGATCACGGCGCCGGGCGTTGACCGTTGGGCGGGCGAGAATTACCATGCTGGCGCTCCCTCGGTGTGCACCGGTGCGTTCAAGGGCCGTTCGCGCCGGAACGGGGTTGTGGGGTCGAGAGGGGGAAGGTGCTCTTCGTTCACGAAGTTCACAAGGTGGTGGGCAAGCGCGCCGCCGACTTCGAGGATGCCTACCGCAGCGGTTGGCTGCCCACCCTGGCCAAGGGATCCGACGCCCGGCTCCTGTGGTACTTCGACCTGGCCCACGGCAGCGGCCTCGCCTACCGGGTGGTGACGGTCACCGCGGTGAAGGATGGGGCGGCCTGGGGGCGCCTGGCCGAACGGCTGGCCGGTGGCGACCTGCAATCCTGGGCCCGGCACCTCGACGGGCTCCAACACGAGTCCCGGGCCCGGATCATGACTCCCCTGGAATGGTCCCCGTCGATCGGACCGCTGGAGGAGGTCCCCACCGATCCCGTCGACCACGAGCCGACCATGTACATGGAGGACACCATGTGGCCGTTCCCGGGGAAGGTCCATGACTACATCCGGGCATCGGGCGACATCTACCAGCGGGCCCTCGGGGCCGACGGATCGCAGCTGCAGATGCACATCGAGGTGGCCCTCCAATCCCTGCCGGGCGCCGGCCGGTATCCCGAGGTGACCCTGGTGCAGAAGCTCTCCAGTCTTCCCCGACTGATCCGGCTGCTCACCAACGACATCCCCCCGGAGGTCACCCAGCCCGGGTCGTGGATGCACGATGCCCTCGACCTCCGGGACCAGTGGCAGAGCAAGCTGCTGCGTACCGCCGCGTGGTCCCCCCGGCAATGAACATCGGTCACGCCACCGACACGTCGCTGGCCAGCGTCCCGGACCGGGTCGCCATCGTGGTGGACGGCCAAGCCCACACCTATCGCCAGCTGGAAGCGCTGATCGGTCGAGCCGCCTCGGCGTTGGCCGCCGTCGGGGTAGGACCCGGCGACCGGGTGGCCCTGGTCGATCTGGGCAGTGCCCTGTCGGTCGCCACCATCTATGCGGCCGCCCGCCTCGGGGCGGCCAGTGCCCAGATGAACGCCTACCTGACCCCCGGCGAACTCGGCCAGCTCGCCGATCTGGTGGGGGCCAGGGTGGGGGTGGCCGGGTCCCGTTTCCGATCGAACCTCGGAGCCGCCATGAACGGCCCGGTGCTGGGCGAGGATGACGTCCTCTCCGCCGCCGACGCCGGGGCCACCGCCGAAGTCGCCGGCGGCGATGCCGCGTTGGTCCTGTTCACCAGTGGCACCACCGGGCTCCCGAAGCCGATCTTCATCAGTCACGACGTGGTCACCGACCGCCTGGGCTACTACGCCAAACCCATCGACCCGGCGGTCGACCAACCGGTCGACATGATGTCGGCGCCCATCTTCCATATCGGTGGGACCCTGGGACTGCTCATCTCGTTGCACTCGGGCAAACAGACGGTCCTGCTGCCGAAGTTCGATGCGGGGGAATGGCTGGAGCTGGTCGAGCGCTACCGGGTGGCGCAGACCTTCGTGGTGCCCGCCATGCTCCGACGCATCCTCGACCACCCCCGGTTCGCCACCACCGATCTCAGCTCCCTGAAGGCGTTGAGCTACGGCGCGGCGGCCGCGCCGGTCGACCTGGTCCGCCGGGCGCTGGAGGCCTTCCCGGGTGTGGACTTCACCAATACCTTCGGTCAGACCGAGACGCTCGGGGCCTACGCCGCCCTGACCCCGGCCGATCATCGTGATGGCGGCCGGCTGGGCTCGGTGGGGCGCCCATTTCCCGGCGTGGAGATGCGGATCGTCGACCCGGTCACCCAGGCACCGGTAGCCGCCGGCGGTGTCGGCGAGTTCCTGGTCCGGGCCACCCAGAACACCACGTCGGAATGGCTCCATACCGGGGACTCCGGGTGGCAGGACGACGACGGCTACCTGTTCGTATCCGGCCGGTTGTCCGACACCATCAACCGGGGTGGGGAGAAGTTCGGACCGGTCGAGGTCGAAGAGGTGCTTCGTACCCACCCCGGAGTCATCGACGTGGGGGTGGTCGGGGTCCCCGACACCGACCTCGGCGAGCGGGTCGGGGCGGTGGTGGTGGCGGCCGAGCCGATGTCCGCCGAATCACTGATCGACTATTGCGGGACGCTCCTCGCCGGCTACAAGGTGCCGGAGTATCTGGTCTTCGCCCCCGAGTTGCCGTTCAGCGCCCTCGGCAAGCTCGATCGCAAGGCTCTCCGGGTACTCCTCGACCAGGCGCCGGCCATCCGGCGGGCCCGCGGTGCCGGCGGGGCAACCGGACCGGTTCCCGGCGGTCCGTCTTCGGCTCCCCTGCCGAGAAAGTGAGTTGATCGGTGCTGTTCATGCATGAAACCCACCGGGTGATCGGCCGGCAGGCTTCGGCATTCGAGGAGACCATGCGGGACGGGTGGATGAGCGCCTTGGCCGAGAGCCCGGACGCCCGCCTGCTGTGGTACCTGAACCATGCCATGGGCAGCGGCCCGGCCTATCAGGTGGTCACCATCACGGCGATAGAAGACGGAGCGGCGTGGGAAGCTTTGGCCCAGCGGATG
>DATARI010000156.1:0-4329 GCA_036264255.1 Acidimicrobiales bacterium
CGCCCTTCGGGCCGGGGCCAGTGGCTTCATGCTGAAGGACACCCCACCCGAGGAGCTGTTGGCCGCCATCCGGGTGATCGCCGGTGGGGATGCCCTGCTGGCGCCGAGCGTGACCCGGCGGCTCATCGCCGATTTCGCCAGCCGGGAGATCCGCCCGGTGGGGTCGACCGACATCCTCGACTCCCTGACCGACCGGGAGCGAGAAGTCTTCGGCCTGGTGGCCAAGGGGATGTCCAACCTGGAGGTGGCCGAACAGCTCCACATGAGTGCGGCCACCGCCAAGACCCATGTCAGCCGGGTGTTGATGAAGCTGGATGCCCGGGACCGGGCCCAGCTGGTGGTCATCGCCTACGAAACCGGGTTCATCACCCCGAGCTGATCGGCCGGGCCGGACGGCTCAACGGAGAAGGAGGCGGCACCAGGCATCGGCGAGCCAACGCTCGAAACGGGCCGGCGACCAGCCCCGCTCCTGGGTGAGCAGGACGTACACCTCAGAGCTGTTCATCACCCACACCACGTCGGCGGCCTGGTTGATCGACAGGTCCTCCCGGAACCCGCCGGTGTCGCGGATGTCGCCGATGAGCCGGCGCATGTTGGCGGCCCTCCGTTGGCTGATCTCCTGCCACACCTCCTCGGCTTCGGGCTCGGTGGCGGCCGCCTCGCGGACCGCCAGGAACAGCGGCGCCATGCGCTCCTGGATACGACGGACCGCCCCGGCGTACAACGCCAGTTTCTTGGCCGGATCCGGCTCGGCCTTCATGGCCTGGACATAGCCGCGCTCGTCGGCGACCACGGGACGATCGATGCCCGATATGGCCTGTTCGATCATTTCCCGGAGCAGCACCGGCTTCCGTCCCACCAGTTGATAGACGGTGTCGACGTTCACCCCGGCCCGAGCGGACACCGCCGCCACGGTGGTGGACCGGTAGCCATCAGCCAGGATGAGGTCGCGGGCGGCCTGGATGATCCGCTGTTTCGTCTCCGCCGACCGTGCCTGCCGGCCGGTGACGTCATAGTTTCGCTTGACTCCTTCTCCCACGACCGTCATTATTGATCCGAATAGACTTCGGATCAAGTAGAGGAGTGGCCATGACCTACGCCTTCACCCAGGACGTTCCGATCGACGCCGGGTTCTACCGGCGCATCCGCGACGGGCTCGGGGACGAGCCACCCAAGGGGCTCATCGCCCACCTGGCGGTGGAGCGCCCCGAGGGTGGGCTGCGCTACATCGACGTGTGGGAGTCCGAGGAGGACTGGGACCGGTTTGCGGAGGAGCGCCTTCACCCGGTGGTGCACGGTCTGCTCCGCGAGGTGTTCGGCGATCAGTTGCCTCCCGAACCCGAGCGCACGCCATTGGCGGTCGTCGACGTCTGGCTCTCCGGGAGTGCTCCCCGCTGAGCCGCCGGGCCGCTTGGTCCGGCGCTCATCCCGCCACGGTCAACGACCGAAGGTCAGCTAGTTGGCGTCGCCGTTCGCCGACGGATCCACCCGCTGCCATTCGTGGGAGCCGGCGGCTCTCACCCACCGCTCCCCGGTGTTGGAGTCGCGGATCTCCTGCCGGGTGGGGATCTCGTAGAGGGCCCAGAGGGCGTCGCACTCGGCCCGGGCTTCGGGGAGCGAGTCGTACTCCATCACCCGCTTGGCGACGTTGGTGCCGGCCGCCATGTCGAGGTGCTGCACGCGGAACCGCTTCATGGCTCGAGCTTAGGTCCGCCGGTTCGCAGTTTGGACTCGGATGGGCCTGTTTTCGGCGGTCCCAGGGGGATGCCGGTCGGCCGACTCAGAACGGGTCTTGGCTCGACTCGCCGTCCTTGGACACGTACTCGGTCCACTGCTCGCCGTCCCAGTAGCGGAAGTCGAACCGTCCGGACGGGTCGGGGTGCCAGCTGGGGGGAGCCGACGCCGCCGGCGGGGGAGGGATGACCTGGGTGGCGGTGGCCGGGATGGGCGGCTGGGCCGACTCAGGAAGGTGGAGCTGGCGGCTGGCGGAGTTGCCATAGGGACCGGGAGTGCCCATGCCTCCGCCCCGACCGGGGAAGCCGTCCGGGAACCCGCCGCCTTGCCGCCCCCTCCGCCGTCCGCTGGTGCTCATGGCGATGAAGGCCAGCACGGTGACGAACAGGGAGATGAACACGCTGGCCAGCGCCCAGACGATGGGAGGAATCCCCCACGGGCTCCTTCCTGTCATCCGGCGGAACCGATCGGTGCTCCGGTAGTTCAAGAAGCCGATGAGCAGGCCGAAGGCCAGGTACCAGGGTGAGGTGCGGATAAACGGAAGGACCAGAGCCATGACCCCGCCATTCTACGGGCTTTGACCCCCCTCCAGTCCGGCACCCAACCGCCAACTGGCCGGATGCGGGATACACTGGTACGTAATCCGCTTTCCGCAACGGAGGAGTAACGCGTGCCGGCAACCGTCGTCGTCGGAACCCAGTGGGGTGATGAGGGCAAGGGCAAGTTGACCGACTTGCTGGCCAAAGAGATGGAGCTGGTGGTCCGCTATCAGGGCGGCCACAATGCCGGGCACACCATCGTGGTCGACGGCGAGACCTTCGCCCTCCAGCTGGTCCCGAGCGGGATCCTCTACGACCACATCACCCCCATCATCGGCAACGGGGTGGTCGTCGACCCGACGGTCCTCCTGGCCGAGGTCGACACCCTCATCGCCAAGGGCATCGATACCTCGAAACTCCTGGTCAGCGGCAATGCCCACCTGATCATGCCGTATCACCACGAGCTCGACCAGCTGGCCGAGCGGTATCTGGGCAAGAACAAGCTCGGCACCACCCGGCGGGGGATCGGCCCCGCCTATGCCGACAAGTCGGCCCGGGTGGGCCTGCGGGTGCAGGACCTCTTGGACCTGAAGATCTTCCGCCAGAAGCTCGAGGTGGTCCTGAAGGAGAAGAACGCCATCCTGGCCAAGGTCTACAACCGGCTCCCGGCCAACGCCGACGAGATCTGCGCCCTCTACCTCGACGAGCTGGCCCCCCGGGTGGCCCCGATGGTGGCCGACACCGTCGGCATCACCCACGACGCCCTCGAGCGGGGGGCCAACGTCCTGCTGGAAGGGGCCCAGGCCACCTTCCTCGACCTCGACCACGGCACCTATCCCTTCGTCACCTCCTCCAACCCGGTGGCCGGCGGGGCCTGCACCGGGGCCGGGGTCGGCCCCCGCTACATCGACCAGGTGATCGGGATCGCCAAGGCCTATGTCACCCGGGTGGGCAGCGGGCCGTTCCCGACCGAGCTCACCGACGAGATCGGCGACACCCTGGTGGACATCGGCCACGAGTACGGGGTCAACACCAAGCGCCGCCGCCGCCCCGGTTGGTTCGACGCGGTGATGATGCGCCAGGCGGTCCGGCTCAACTCCCTGTCCGAGGTGGCGCTGACCAAGCTCGACGTGCTCGACACCTTCGACACGGTGAAGGTCTGCGTGGCCTACGAGGCCAACGGCGAGCGCTTCACCCACCCGCCCTATCATCAGTCGGTGTTCCATCAGGTGAAGCCCATCTACGAGGAGCTCCCGGGCTGGAAGACGGACCTGTCCGGGGCCACCGAGATCGGGGACCTCCCCCAGGCCGCCCGGGACTACGTGCACTTCCTGGCCGAGCAGATCGGCACCCCGGTGCGCCTCGTCGGGGTCGGCCCCGGCCGGGAGCAGTTCGTCCGCTTCGCCGCGTGAGCGGGCGACCATGAGCGGAGTCATCCAGACCGTCTGCGTGGTCGGGTCGGGAGGCCGGGAACACGCCCTCGCCCTCGCCCTCGGCCGCACCGCCGACGTCATCGTCACCCCCGGCAACCCGGGCATCTCCGGCACCACCCCCGAGGGGCACACCCTCACCAGCGTGGCGACGCCCCCCGAGGAGGTCGACGCCGATCTCTTCGTCATCGGCCCGGAGGCACCGCTGGTCGACGGTCTGGCCGACCGGCTGCGGGCGGCCGGTCGACTGGTCTTCGGTCCGGGGGCCGACGGGGCCCAACTGGAAGGGTCCAAGGCGTTCATGAAGGAGATGCTGGACGAGGCCGGCGTCCCGACCGCCCGGTTCGGGGTGTTCGCCCGCCCGGAGGAAGCCAAGGCGTTCCTCCGCCAGCTCCCCGGCCCATGGGTGATCAAGACCGACGGGCTGGCCGCCGGGAAAGGCGTGCTGGTCACCGAGTCGTTGGAGGAGGCAGACGCCGACATCGACGCCAAGCTGTCCGGTGAGTCCTTCGGGGACGCCGGGCGCCTGGTGGTGATCGAGGAGGGCTTGATCGGCGTCGAGTGCTCGCTGCTGGTGCTCTGTGACGGTGAGCGGTTGGCCGCCCTCGCCCCGGCCCAGGACTTCA
>DATARI010000189.1:0-29357 GCA_036264255.1 Acidimicrobiales bacterium
CGCCCTTCACCGCTACCGTCCGGCCGATGAGGTCGTTGGTGACCGCGTCTTCGGCCACCCCCGGATCCTCGTTGACCGCCAGGCACCGCCGTCCGTCGTCAGTGTCCGCCACTACTACCGTGCGCGACCACCGCGCCACCGTGCCGTCGCCGGTCCCGGGGGGGTCGTCGGGGGTCACCGTGTAGGTGACCACCGTGGCCGGCCCGGCGTACTCCTCCAACGACTCCACCAGACCTATCGAGCCGGTCACCCGGGTGGCCTCGTCGACCAGGTCGCCGAGCAACGGGGCCTCCCCGTCGGGCGACGCCGACCACACCCCCAGGCCCGGCTTGGTCAACAACCCGCTCACCGTCGTCACCACGCCCAGCCGGTCCGGCTGGTCGCGGAGGGCGCCGGCCATGGCCGCGGTGGCCTGGAGGACGTAGTTGTTGAACGGCCCTCCGGCGAAGGCCATCCCCCCGGTGAGGGTGGGGGTCCCCGACGGATCCAGACCCAGCTCCCGCTGCTGGACCCGGACCGCGGCCGGGAAACAGCTGTAGACCTCGATGAGCTCGGCCTCGGCAATGGGTCGCCCGATGCGGGCCGCCGCCGCCCGGGCCAGGACCCCCATGGCCGGCCAGGCGTGGGGCTGCTCCCGACGCAGCAGCGATACCGCCTGGCTCGATTCGATCCCCACCCGGGGGAAGATCCGCCGGTCCGGGGCGATCCCGAACCGGTGGGCAGTCTGGGCCGAGCAGAAGAGCAAGGCCGCCGCCTGGTTCACCGTCCACTGGGTGGAGTGCCACTTGTTGTACGGAAAGGCCAGCGGGCGGTTGGCCGGTGCCGGACCGGCGATGTCCTCGGCCGTCATCGGGGCAGGGAAGGCAGCCTTCGGATTGCCCTGGGCGACCTGGTTGAACCGGGCCCACAGCTCGGCCACCTGGGTTCGGTGCTCGTCAAGGGAAAGGCCCTCGGCGGCCCGGAGAGCGTTGTCGATCATGGCGTACTGCTGGACCGGGTCCCACAACCGGGTGGCCACCTCCACCGGTTCCACCAGGGTCCCGGTCCGGGGGCGGACGACATCGGGGACCACCCCGGGCTGGGCGGTCTCGACGGCGTCGGGGTTCCGGGCCCAGAGCTTGGCCTCACCCCCGACCACCACCGCCACCTCCGACGAGCCATCGAGGATGGCGGCGAGCGTCTCGTTGATGAGGCTCTGCTGGGGGATCCCCAACTCGAAAAGATGGGTGCGGGCGCCGGCCGCCCCGACCCCGTCGGCCACCAGCCGACCCGGATCCGGATAGTCCCAGGTGCCCTGGGGCACTGCCACCCGGTCGATCTCCTCGAGGATCTCCGGGGCGCCGGCGTCCCAGGCGGCCTCCTGGAGGGCCCAGGTCATCAGGTCGGTGGCCTCGGCATCGCCGGAGGCGGTCCCCACCCCGATCAGGACCGGGGTGCGGGGGTCGATGGAGGCTGCCATCGGGTCAGGTGGCCCGGGGGACGGCCGGCTGGGATCCGGCCGTCCGGCGCTCGCGCATCATCCGCCCGATCTGGCGCCAGGTGATCGGGACGGCCCCCTGTCCGAGGGCGTCGGCCCGGAGCCGCTCGGGTACGTCGTAATGCGCCTGGTAGGGGCGACGATGGTTGTACTGGAACCAGGCCCGGCGCATCCCCAGCCGTTCGGCAAAGTCGTGGAGCTCCTCGTGGGAGTCGGCAACCAGGTGGGACCAGAGGTCGTTGACCGGTCCGAGGTGGGCGTGTTGGCGCCAGTCGTCGAGGTAGACGGTCATCGAGGTGGCCTCCGGACCTTTCCCCTCAGACGATCTGGCCCGGGGCGCCGGCCTCGGTGACCACCGGCAGGCCGGCGATCTCCCAGGCGGTCATCCCACCGCTCAAGTTGTGGACCTCGTAACCGGCTTCCTCCAAGGCAGTGGCCACCGACCCGGAACGGCCGCCCAGCCGGCAGACGCAGACGATGGCCCGATCGGTGGGAAGTTCCTCCACCCGCTCGGCGACCACGCCCATCGGGATGTGGACGGCGGCGGGAGCATGCCCCGCCTCCCACTCGTCGTCCTCCCGGACGTCGAGGAAGAATGCACCGCCTTCCACCATCTGATTGGCCTCGTCGGCGGTGATCTCGGAGATCTGGGTCGGCTGGTTCATGCCTTCACGGTATCCGAGGCGGTTCCCCCCTCGTCCCTCACGGGGGGTCAGGGTCCAGGTCACGGGGTTAGGTTTGGGATCCGGGGCTGCGGGTAGAGCGCTCCTGCCCGACCCGACAGTGCTCGACCCGACGGCCCGAAGGGACAACACTGGAGTCATGAAGTCCATCGGCCGCCTCGCCGTCGGGGTCGAGGATCCCGCCCATCTCGTCGACATGGGGGATCCGGCGCGTCCGGCCGGCTCCGACTCGGGAGGGCCCGCCGCCCCCAAACGGCCGCACCTGGCCATGGCCGTGCTGATGTCCATCCTGTTCTTGACCTTCTTGGACAACACGGTGATCAGCGCCACCCTTTCGGACGTCCAATCCGGGTTGCACGCCGGCGTCACCCAGCTGCAATGGGTGGTGAGCGGGTACGCCTTGACCTTTGCCTCGCTGATGCTGATCTGCGGGACCCTCGGTGACCTCTTCGGCCGGAAGCGGCTGATGCTGATCGGAGTGGCCATCTTCTGTGCGGGATCGGTGGTGGCGGCGGTGGCCACCTCCTCCACCCTGCTCATCATCGGGAGAGTGGTCATGGGCGTCGGTGCGGCGGCATCCGAGCCGGGGACCCTGTCGATGATCCGCCATCTGTATCCGGAACGGAAGGCCCGGGCCCGGGCCCTCGGCACCTGGGCTGCGGTCTCCGGACTGGCGCTCGCCCTCGGGCCGGTGATCGGGGGCGGCCTGGTCGGGTTCTGGTCCTGGCGGGCGGTCTTCTGGTTCAACCTCGCCTTCGGCGCGGTGGCCCTGGTGGCGGCGGCCATCGTGCTGCCCGAGCGGGCCGACCCGGTGAAGGCCCGGCTCGACTGGGGCGGTTTCATCCTGGGGGCGGCCGCGCTGGCCACCGCCACCTTCGCCACCATCATGGGGGAGACCGCCGGGTACATCACCTGGTGGATTCTCCTCCTCTATGGGCTGAGCATCATGACCGTCGTCGCCTTCATCCTGGTCGAACTCCGGGTCGAGAATCCGATGCTGGACGTGCGATTCTTCAAACGGCCTCCCTTCGCCGGGTCGACCGTGGTGGCGTTTTCCACCTACTTCGGGATCTTCTCCATCTTCTTCTTTGTCGCCCTCTACCTGGAGGTGGTGGGCAACGCCTCCCCCTACGCCCTGGCCCTCGACTTCATCCCCATGACCGTCGGGATGGTGCTGGCGTCGCTGCTCACCGGGCGATGGGTGGCCCAGGTCGGGAACCGGATGCCGATGACCGTCGGCTGCGTGGTGGCGGCGGTCGGGATCATCCTCACCGATGTGGTCATCTCCCCCACTGCCGGGCTGGCCCAGGTGGGTTGGACACTGGCCATCGCCGGCGTCGGCTTCGGGATTGCCATCGTGCCGGTCACCTCCTCGTCGCTCAGCAGCGTGCCCGCCGAGCACTCCGGCATGGCCGCCTCCATGACCAACACCAGTCGGGAGCTCGGGGCGGTCGCCGGGGTGGCCATCCTCGGCACCATCGTCAATGGCCAGCTCACCGTCAACCTCATCACCCGGTTGGCGGCCATCGGGATCCCGCCCTCCTTCCGGTCCCAGGTGATCGCCGCGGTGACCACCGGTTCGCTCGGATCCCAGGCCCGGGGCTCGGCCGGAAAGGGCAATGCCAGCATCCAGCAGATCATCAACGAGGTGGTGGGTGCCGCCTACGGCGCCTTCGGCCACGGCCTGGATCTGGCCCTTACCGCCTCCGGCGCGCTGCTGCTGGCCTCCGCGGTGGTGGCCTTCTTCACCGCCCGGTCGGTTCGCCAACTCCGGGCGGCGAGAGATGCCGCTCCCCCGGTGGCAGTCGAGCCGGCTTGACCGGGCCCGGCAGTTCTGCCCGGGCTGCGGACCCTCGCCGATGACCAGGCTGCCTGGCCAGGACGATGAGGGGCCGCCCGAGCCGGACGCCGAGCCGGACATCGTCTACGGCATCGGACACGAAGACGGCGAGGTGAAGGACCGGTTGCCCCATCCCCTGACCCCGGGGCGGGGCAGAGTGTTCAAGTCGCTACTCGGCTCCAACCTGGCCTTCAACGGAGGTGCCCCGTCGGAGCCGGCGACCTCCACCCCGCTGGCCATCGGCGAGTCGGATGATTCGGTCCCGACCGCGCCCCTTTGGGCCATGAAGTATCTCCGCCATGGGCAGCACAATGCCCTGACCGGCCAGAATGCCCCCGAACCACTCCGACTGGCCATCGGATCGGAGGACGAGACGATCTACGCCATCGACGACGGCGCCTCCCACGCCATGGTGGCCCGGCGGGTCGGGTCGGCCCCTGACGGCTGCCTGTACTGCCTGGTGGCCCGGGTTCGGGTCGAGGTTGTCCTGGACGTGCGTGAGGGGTTGGCGCCACTGGCCGACGTGTTCGTCGAGGGCAAGGAGCTCACCCTCTGCGGTGTGGTGGAGGGCTCGGTTTCGAACGTGGTTCGGGTGGCCTCCTACCGGAAGTACCGCGACGTTCCCGCCGACTACCTGCCGCCAACCCCGTTCATCGAGTTCCCCGACACCCTCTGAGCGACACGCTCAGCCAGCGGGCGCCACCGCCGAATCGGGGCCGGCCTCGGCGTCCGCCACCGACAGCCTGGCGGCGACGAAGTCGGCCACCGCCCGGAACACCCGGCGGCTGGCCTCCGCCCACGGCATGAGGATGGAAACACATGGAACATCCCCGGCTCCTCCAGGGCCACCGTCTCGACCCCGGCCTCCTGGAGGTGGGCTACGAACTCCCGGATCGGGTCCCGGAACATCTCGTCGGCACCGTAAGCCACCAGGGTCGGCGGCCATCCGTCGACGTCCTGGTCGACCGCCGATACCGAGGCGTCGCCAGGGTCACGACCGTGCAGGTAGGCGGCGGTGGGGATGTTCCAGGGCAGGATGTCCTTCCCGGCGTTCTCGGACAACGACGGCTCGTCGAGCCGGAGGTCCACCTCCGGGGAGAACAGCATCACCCCAGCCAGCGGCCGATGCCGGGTCGTTTCCATCGCATAGACCAGGGTGGAGGCCAGGCCTCCGCCTCCCGAGTCACCGGCGAGGAAGCACCGCGCCGGGTCGGCGCCGCGGTGTAACAGCTCCTCGAGCACCAACACTGCGTCCTCCAGGCCGGCCGGGAACGGGAACTCGGGGGCGAGCCGGTAGTCGGCCACGAAGACCTCACACCCGGTGTGCCGGCACAACCAGGCGGTGAATGCGGCGTACATCCGCGGGGAGGTCCCGACGTAGCCACCCCCGTGGAGATAGAGGATGGTCCCCACCGGTTCGACCCCCCGGGGTCGGTAGCGGACGCCGGGCACCCCGGCGATGACCTCCGGGTGGCTGTCCGCCCCGATAGCCCGGATCACCGGCGGCATCACGTACTTGCACAGATCATCGAGGACCAGCTCGATCGAGCGGAACTCGTCGATGGGGAGCGAGGAGCTGTAACCCATGAACGAGCGGATGGTCTCGCGGGTCACCGCCACGGCGAGGTTGTGCTGGGGGGAGCCCTCGCCGGCCCAGGGGCTGCGGAAGGGCACCCGGACCATGGCGGTCGCCAGTTGGCCGGCCAGTCCGGCCAGATCGGCGGCGGCGATCGGCCACGAGGAGGTCGCCACCCCGGGGCGGCGACCCATCACCATGGGGGTCTCATCGTCGGCATCGGCTCAACGTAGGCCGATCCGGCCCTCCCGGTGGGTCGCCGGGAAGACGGGCTCGGTGACCGGAGTGGGCACCGGTAGGCGCTCACCCTGCTCCTTCACCCACCCGCGCTGCCCAAACGCCTCCCCGACGAAGACTGGACCGGACAAAGGTGGTAAAATATTTCCACCTTCCGCAGAGGGTCCGGACAGCCTTGGTAACTGAGGTCGCCCGGTAGAACCCCGGGGAGGCCGCAACCCAGTGTCCAGATCTTCGATGTCAGCGAAGAGTCGCCCGCCGGCCCAGTCAACCGGCCTCCCCCACACATTTGGGAACGCGGTGCCCGACTTCTCCGGCTTGCGCATCGTGCCGTTTGCTGACCGGACGGCGATACCTGAACAGTTGGCCCTGGTGCCGACAAAGATCGAGATATCCCTGTTGGGGACGTTCTCGGTGCGGGTCGGATCCTGCCGGTTCTTCGTGACTTCGCGGGGTTCCCAACGGCTGCTGGTGTTCTTGGCCCTTCACGACCGCAGCCTGACCCGAGTTGCGATTGCCGGGACCATGTGGCCCGAAGTCTCTGACGAAAAGGCCGGGTTGAGCCTCCGATCTTCCCTTTCCCGCATGCCCGCCCCCATACGGGAGGCGATCGTCACCGGTCCCACTGACTTGTATCTCGCCCCCCACGTGGCCGTCGACTACCGCGAATCGCAGTCCTTGGCCCATCGACTCCTTCAGCCCGAGGCACCTCCGAGAGAATCTGATCTCGATTCCGACGCCGTATCGACGCTCTCCGAAGAACTGCTCCCGGATTGGTACGACGACTGGGTGATTGCCGAGGCAGAGGACTGGCGCCAACTCCGGATAACGGCCTTGGAGGCGCAGGCCTACTGGCTCACCGTCCGCGGGCGCTTGGCAGAAGCCGCCGGAGCGGCAAGGGCGGCGATGCGGGCCGAGCCCCTGCGAGAAAGCGCTCATGCCAGCCTGATTCGAGTGCACCTGGCGGAAGGGAACCAGTCGGAAGCCTTGCGAGTCTTCGAGCGCTACCGGACTCTGCTGCTCGACGAGCTGGATCTGGAGCCGACGCCGCACCTCTCAGATCTGGTCGCCAGTATCCGAAGGTGATCACGACCCCATCGGGGTTGAGGGATGTCGTTGGCCGAGAGACGCGGCAGGGTCGCTGTCGCGGTTGACCCGGAGGCCAATGAAGATTTGAGTCTCGTCACCATCGTGCGACGCGATCCTGCATTGAGCTGTCGTCAGACCCCCGATCGGAAGACGGCCGGCCTGCTGTCACAGTTTCGTCACGCTGCGATCACGACACCCGATCAGGATGGCCCCCTGAAGGAATGAGGAGGCTTGTGATCACCCCTGCGAACGCTCTCGAAATCACCCGTCCGGTCGACGTCAATCTCCTGCGCCCGAGAACCCCATTGCTCACTGGAACGCTCATCGTGATCAGCGCGTTTGTGGCGTCCTTCTTCTTGGTACTCCTCCTCGGGGCCCTGCGCGGCGACGCCTTTGCCGCCACGCCGGCCGCAGTTGCCGCGCCGGCAACCTCCGTTGCCCCCGCGTCGTTGCCGACAACCTCGGGCAGTACCGGCGCGCCTGGGGTCCCCCAGGCCGCCGGAACTGTCGCGTCCGTCAATACGCCCCGTTGGTACGTTGCTCCGGCAGCCGCCACTGCGCCGGACCCGGTCGCCAACCCGTCGGCGGTTACTGCCGCTCCGACACCGGTGGCCGCTCCGGCATTGGTGAATCAACCCGACCCGGTGGTCACCCCCTCCGCGGTGGCCCCCGTTCCGGTGGCGGTGGCATCTGCGGTGGCCGCCGCCGAGTCCTACAGCCACGCCTGGGCGGTGGCACCCACGGCCAGCGCCCTGGGCGTGTTGGCCGCGCCCTCCGTCCCCGATCCAGGGGCGTCGTTGGCGGCCGGTCTCCCGATCTCGCCGGCGATCGCCTCCCCGCTCCTGACGCCGCCGGCGGTCAATCAGTGCAACGGCACCGACAATGTCGGCGGGCAGTCGGTGGCCTGCTCGGTCACCGTCACCAACAATCTCGACCTCACTACCGGGGTGACCAGTTCGACCCTCACCACTATCGAGTGTCACGGCGCCGCCGGTGCGCCTCCCACCTGCGTGACGACAACCACGTCCGCCACCCCGCTCGTCACCTCGGTGACCCAGTGTGATGGTTCGGGCAACGGCGGAGGAGGGACGGTCACCTGCAGTGTCACCATCGTCAACAACACCACCGGCGCCGTCACCCCCACCCCCGCCACCGTGAACCAGTGCAACGTTTCCGGACAGGGCGGCGGCACCGCGCCGACCACCCTGTGCACCCCGCTCGGCAACACGACGGGCGCCACGGTCAACCAATGCAATAGCTCAGGCAACGGTGGTGGCGGCACCATTCGTGTCCAGTGCTCGGTGCTCCCATCGACCCAGACCTCGGCACTGCCGATCACCGTCGATCAATGCAACGGATCGGGAAACGGGGGCGGGGCCACCGTGACCTGCGCGGTCTCCCTGACCAACAACATCGCTGCGCCGGCGGGGGCACCCCCGGTGGTCACGCCTCCGGTGGTCACGCCTCCGGTCGGGACGCCTCCCGCAGGGACGCCCCCGGTGGTGTCACCGATCTCGGGCACCCCGACACCGGTCGCCCCCGGGGGCTCGACCCCCGGCGGGGTCATCTCGCCGGCTGGCAGTTCGACCGGGACGGGGCCGACCGCCGCCACGCCCACGAGTGCCAGCCCCACCCCAGCGTCGACGTTGTCAGCATCTTCGGGTGGACCGGGGGCCGGCACCGGTCTTAGCCCGGGAGCGCCAACCGGAGGCTTCCTCCCCGGGGCCAGCACCCTGTCATCGGGGCTGCCCAGCCCACCGGCGGCCGCCGGCACGCTGGCCTTCACCGGGTCCAACACGGCAATGATGGTGCTGGTCGGCTTGATCGCGGTGTTGCTCGGAGTCCTTCTCATCCTCGTCTCGGGTCGGCGGCCGCGTCGACCCGTCCCGAGCGAATGACGGGCAGGCCGACGCCGTCAGACTCAGATGGGCTCCAGTAGAGACAACCACCCCCGTCTTTGGGGCAGGGCCGGCCGTCTGGCCGGCAACCGATCAGACCGGCTCGGCAGCCAGGGTCGATCCGAGGCGGAGCAGCTGCTCGGTGGCACCGCCCAAGGTCAGCTCGATCTGCTTGGTGAGCAGAAAGAACCGGTGGAGCGGGTAGTCACGGTCGACACCGACGCCACCGTGGAGGTGGACGGCTGCATGCACCACCCGTTGCCCTCCGTCCGCCGCCCAGAATTTGGCCACCGCCACCGCATCCTCGGCGGGGAGCCCCTCGGCGATTCTCCAGGCGGCTTGCCAGGCGGTCAGCCGGATGGCCTCGGCGTCGACATAGGCATCGGCGGCCCGTTGGCCCACCGCCTGGAAGGTGGCGATCGGCTTGCCGAACTGCTCGCGAGTCTTGGTGTACTCCGACACCAGGGCCAGTGACGCAGCGGTGACTCCCGCCTCCGCCACCGACAGCGCCGCGGTGGCTCGGAGGACCAGCCACTGGACGATGGTGGCTCCGTCCTCGACAGATCCGAGCAGCGCGTCGGCGGCCAGCGACGTTCCGTCGAAGGTCAAGACCGCCTCGGGCCGACCGGTGTTGGTCAGCTGAGACTGCCGGGCGATCCCCGGGGTGGACAGGTCCACGACGAACACCGCGACACTTCCGCCGTCGGTCACCGCCGGGACCAGGGCCACCTGGGCCACGGTCCCCGAGGGGACGCACGGCTTGGCTCCGGTCAGCGTCCAGCCGTCCCCCGCCCGCTCGGCTCGCACCGACGGGGCCAACGGCGACCCCAGCAGCTCCACCAGCGCGGTGGTCACCACGGTGTCCCCGGCGATGACTCCGGGCAGCCACTGCTGCCGTTGGGTATCCGATCCGAACCGGTCGATGCCGGCGGCGCCGGTTGCCAGCGTCTCGATCACCGGCACGTAGGCGGCGGTGCGACCGGCCGCCTCGACCAACAGCGCCGTCTCGATGAAGCCGAGTCCGGCTCCGCCCACGTCCTCGGGAAGGGCGATGCCCAACAGCCCGGCGGAGGCCAGCTCCGCCCAGAGCTTGCGGTCGAACCGGTCACCGTCGAGTTCGGCCTCGAACTCTCGCAGGCGCTCGTGGGTGGACAGATCGGTGAAGATCCGATCGGTCAGTTGGCGGACGGCCTCTTGCTCTTCGTTGTAGGAGAAATCCATCGTCTTTCCTCAGTCCTCTAGCGGAGCGACCGGGGCAGGCCCAGGCCGAAGATGGCGATCAGGTCGCGCTGTATCTCGTTGGTGCCGCCGCCGAAGGTCAGGATGACCAGGCTGCGGGCGTACATCTCCAGGCGTCCGGCCAGCACCGCCTCCGGGGTCCCCCGGGTGAGATAGCCGGCCTGTCCGACCACCTCCAACATCAGCCGAAAGGCCTCCATGTAGAACTCGGTGCCGAACACCTTGATGCTGGAGGCATCGGCCACGTCGAGGTGGCCCTGGGTGGCGGTCCAGGCCACCTTCCAGTTGATGAGCTTGAGGAATTCGAGCTTGGCGTGGATGCGGGCCAGGTGGACCTGCACCCACTCCTGGTCGATGACCCGGCGGCCGTCGGCCAGCTTGGTGGCCTGGGCCCAGGCCCTGGTATCGGCCAGGGCCCGCTCGATGATCCCCGGCGAGCACAGGGTCACCCGCTCGTGATTGAGCTGGTTGGTGATGAGCGTCCAGCCGTTGTTCTCGCCCCCCACCAGGCTGGTGGCCGGGACCCGGACATCCTCGTAGAAGGTGTAGTTGATGTTGTGGCCGCCCAGCAGCTGCATCGGCACCACCTTGATCCCGGGGGTGTCCATGGGCACGATGAACATCGAGATGCCCTTGTGCTTGGCGACTTCGGGATCGGTGCGGGTGGCCAACCAGATGTAGTCGGCGCCGCCGGCCAGGGAAGTGAAGATCTTGGACCCGTTGATGACGTACTCATCGCCGTCCCGCACCGCTCGGGTCTGGAGGGCGGCCAGGTCGGTCCCGGCATTGGGCTCGGTGTAGCCGATGCAGAAGTGGATGTCACCGGCCAGGATCCGGGGCAGGAAGTCGGCCTTCTGCTCGGGGGTCCCGAAGTCCATGATCGTCGGGCCCACCGTGTTGATGGTCAGCATCGGGACCGGGGCGCCGGCCCGCATCGACTCATCGAAGAAGATGAACTGCTCGATGGCGGAGCGACCCTGGCCGCCGTACTCCTTGGGCCAGCCGATCCCCAGCCATCCGTCATCGGCCATCTGCTTGACCACCCGGCGCATGTCGGGGCCGATGCCGGCACCGGCGACCAACTGCTCTTCCACCTCGGGGGTGAGCAACTCGGCGTAGTAGGCGCGGAGCTCCCGCTGGAGGGCCTGCTGCTCCTCGGTGTAGCCGATCTCCATCTGGCCCCCTCTCTTGGTTTCCCGCCCCTCAAAAACGGAACGTGTTCTATTCTTGCTGATCCCCGACCCCGGCGCCAGCGCAGCGGATCCCGCACCGGCCCCGATGTCCCCTTTTGGCTGGCCACTCCGGCCAGACGGTATCGTGGCTCCCGGTATCAGGACAGGGCCGTCGTTCGGCCCCCGGTACCAGCGCCCAATGCGGCCGTGGCCGCCCCAACCTCCAGGAGTCCCCCAATGCCCGAAGCTGTCATTGTCGCCACCGGCCGCACCCCGATCGGACGGGCGGTCAAAGGCTCGCTGAAGGATTGCCGTCCTGACGACCTGGCCGCGCTTGTCATCAAAGAGGTCCTGGCCAAGCTCCCCCAGCTCGATCCGCAGACAGTGGAAGACGTCCTCCTCGGGTGCGGCCAGCCCGGCGGTGAGGCCGGCTACAACGTGGCCCGGGTGGCGGCGCTGATGGCCGGTCTGCCCAACGTGCCCGGAGTGACCGTCAACCGCTACTGCTCCTCCTCCCTGCAGACCATCCGGATGGCGGCCCATGCCATCCGATCCGGTGAGGGCGACATCTTCGTCGCCGCCGGCGTAGAGGCGGTCAGCAGCTACCGGAACGGCGCTGCCGACACCGGGCCCCACAACCCGCTATTCGCCGAGGCCGAGGCCCGCACCGTGGCTCGGACCCCGAAGGCCGGCGATCCCTGGACCCCGTTGGACGGTCTCCCCGACGTCTACATCGCCATGGGTCAGACCGCGGAGAATGTCGCCGAGTTCAAGAAGGTGAGCCGCCAGGAACAGGACGAGTTCGCCCTCCAATCCCAGCTCCGGGCGGTCGCCTCCCAGGAGTCGGGCTTCTTCGACCGGGAGATCATCCCGGTGACCACCCCCGACGGCACGGTGGTAACCAAGGACGACGGCCCCCGGCCCGGCACCACCCTGGAGGGACTGGCCGGTCTGCAGCCGGTGTTCCGGGAGGGTGGCACCGTCACCGCCGGCAACGCCTGCCCGCTCAACGACGGTGCCGCCGCGGTGATCGTGATGAGCGACACCAAGGCCCGCGAGCTCGGCATCACCCCGTTGGCCCGGATCGTGGCCAGCGGCGTTACCGGGCTCAACCCCGAGATCATGGGCCTCGGCCCCATCGACGCCATCCGTCAGACGCTGAAGCGGGCCAACATGACCATCGACGACATCGACCTGGTGGAAATCAACGAGGCGTTCGCCGCCCAGGTGGTCCCGTCCGCCCGGGAGCTGGGGATCAGCTACGACAAGTTGAACGTCCACGGCGGGGCCATCGCCCTCGGCCACCCGTTCGGCCAGACCGGCGCCCGCATCATGACCACCCTGCTGAACGGGTTGGAGGACGCCGACAAGACCTTCGGCCTCGAGTCGATGTGCGTGGGCGGCGGCCAGGGCATGGCCATGATCGTCGAGCGCCTGTCCTAAGGGGCCTCAGACGGCAAGGGCACCGGGAGACACCTAACCTCTGGCAGTGGTGAGCGACGACGATCGTGTCTGGGTGGACTCGATGGCCGAGGCCTACGACCGGTGCCTCGGTCCTGCGGTCTTCTGTCCGTTCGCCGTCGACCTGGCCCGTCGCGTCGCCGTCCGTCGGCCTGGCCGGATCCTGGAGCTGGCGGCGGGCACGGGGATATTGACCCGTGAGCTGGTCGCCGTCCTGCCGGATGTCGAGCTGACGGCGACAGACCTGAACCCGGCCATGGTTTCGCTCGGGTCCAGCCGGGTGCCTTCGGCAGACTGGGAGGCGGCCGACGCCCTTCGACTTCCATATGCGGACGGGCGATTCGACCTGGTGGTGTGCCAGTTCGGGGCGATGTTCTTCCCGGACAAAGCCGCCGCCTACACCGAGGCGCGCCGGGTGTTACGACCCGGAGGGTGGCTTTTGTTCAATACCTGGGACGTCGTCGCCACCCATGGCTTCGACGCGGCCGTGATGGCCGGACTCCATCTGGCGTTCCCCGGCGACCCTCCCACCTTCCTGGTGGATATACCCCACGGCTATGCCGACCGTGAGGTGGTGGTCAGTGATCTCACCGCCGGCGGTCTGGAGTGCATGGTCGCCGAGTCGGTCACGCTGGAGGGACAGGCGGAATCCGCCGCCGAGGTGGCGGTGGGATTCTGCACCGGAACGCCCCTCCGGGCCGGCATCGAGGCTCGGGGGGATCTGGACGCCACGGTGTCGGTCGTCTCGGAGGAAATGGTGCGGCAACTCGGGTCGGGGCCGGTCAGCGCCCGGATGTCGGCCAACATGTTCGAAGCCCGCGCCCCCGTGTGAGTATTGGATCGCCGCATCGCCTGGCTCAGCCGGCGATCTCCTCGATGGCATACTCCGGGCAGTTGGCGACGGCCAGACGGGCCTTGTCCTCCAGCCCCTCGGGCACCTCGCCGTCCCCGATCACCGTCGACTGCCCGTAGTCATCGACGTTGAAGAGCTCGGGGGCCAACGCGTAACAGCGGGCGTGGCCCTGGCACTTTTCGGGGTCCACCCGGATTCTCAACCGAACACCACCGGCAGCAGGCGGGGGCCCCGCACCTGCCCCCCGGCCCAGGTCGTCTCGGACTGGTCGGACAGGTGGAACTCGGGGATGCGGGCCAGCCACTCCTCCAGGGCGATCCGCAACTCCATCCGGGCGAGGTTGGAACCGGCACACCGGTGGATGCCGGACCCGAAGGCCACGTGGCGGTTGAGGGCCCGGTCCAGCACCACCCGGTCGGCATCCTCGAAGGCTTCCGGGTCCCGGTTGGCGGCGGGGAAGTTCATCAGCACCCGGTCCCCCGCCTTCATCGGGCAGCCCTCGAACTCGACGTCGCCGGCCACCACCCGGGCCATGGTCACCGGCGAGTAGGCCCGGAGCAGCTCCTCGACGGCCAGCGGCATCAGCGAAGGCTCCGCCACCAGGCGGGCCCGGTCGTCGGCATGGGTGGCCAGGTGCCAGAGGGAGGAGCCGATGGCGCTCCAGGTGGTGTCCACCCCCGCGATCAGCACCAGGGCACCCATCCCGAGGACCACGCTGTCCTCGATCTGGGTTCCGTCGACTTCGGTGTGCAGCAACTCGCTGAGCAGGTCGTCACCGGGATCGGTGCGCCGCTTCTCCACCTCCTCGATGAAGAAGGTGAGCAGTCCTTCCACCCCCCGGGCCCGCCGCTCGGGGTCGTCGGCGAACTCCAGCACGTCGCGCACCCAGCCGGTGAAGGTGTCGGCCAGTTCGGGGGGCACGCCCAAGATGCGGGCGATCACCCGGGCCGGGATCTGCTGGGCGTAGTCCGCCGCCGCGTCAGCGTGGCCGTCGGCCAGGAAGCCGTCGATGAGGCCACGGCAGAGGGTGCGGGTCAGCTCCTCGTACCCCTCCACCCGGTTGTGGGAGAACCACGGGAGCAACAGGCGGCGGGTCCAGGTGTGCAGCGGCGGGTCGGCGGAGATGGGCGGGAGCCCGTAGAGGAGGACCGGGTCTTCGGGCTCGTCGCCGTCGAAGGGGATGACCGCCACCTCCAGGGAGCTGAAGTGCTCGACGTCGTGGGCGAGGGCGACCACGTCGTCGTAGCGGGTCGGCAGCCAGGTGCTCCCCCGCCGGTCGGAGTGAGCCACCGGGCAGGTGGTCCGCAGTTTGTCCCAGATGTCGAACGGCGATGTAGTCGGGGTCGAGGACGTCGAAGTCGGTGTCCCACCCCTGTACCGCTGGCGTGCGTGGCATGGGATGACGCTACCGGACCCGGGCCCGAGGCCGTCGTCACCGCCTCGGGTCAACCGAGGACCGCGGCCCGGCCGTGTTGGAGGAACTGGTCCCGGAGAGCGGTGGCCTGCTCGGCGGTCAGCGGTAGGTAGGGGCCATTCCGCTCGGCTTGCCAGAAGACCGGGTCCGGGGTCTCCCACCGTTGGCTCCGCAACGACTGCTTCTGCACCTTGTTGGAGGCGGTGAGCGGCATCTCTTTCACGATCCGGACGAACCGGGGCATCCACTTGGTCCCGAGGTCGGGCTGGCTGGCCAGGAAACGGTGAAATTCAACCGGGTCGAACGAGGCGCCCGGCTCCAACTCCATCGCCGCCATGACCTGGTCCCCGGTGCGGACGTCGGGGACCGGGTAGACGGCCACCATCACCGCGGTCGGGTAGCGGGAGACGATCCGCTCGATGGGGGCGGCGGCGAAGTTCTCGCTGTCGACCCGCAGCCAGTCCCCGCCCCGACCGGCGAAATAGAACCACCCGTCCTCGTCGCGGTAGCCGAGGTCGCCACTCCAGTACCAACCGTTTCGGATTCGCTCCGCCTCCGCCTCGGCATTGTTGTAATAGCCCTCGAAGGATCCGACCACGTTCCGGCCGACGATCTCCCCGATGGCCACGTGGCCGTTGACCAGACCTCCCTCCCCGTCGAAACGGGCCGGCGGGCACTCGACCAGGGTGGCGGGGTCGACGATGGCCACGTCGGTCCCCGGACGGGCCAGCCCGATGGAGTTGGGTGGCGCCCCCTCCGGCTTCTCGGTGTTGATGGCCCCTTCGCTCGAGCCGTAGTTCTCCAGCAGCTCACAGCCGAACCGGCGGGTGAACGTCTCCATGTCCCGGGCCGAGGCCTCGGTCCCGAAGCCGAGACGCAGCGGGTTGTCGGCGTCGTCGGGGGCCTCGGGGGTGGCGAGGACGTAGGCCAAGGAGCGACCGACGTAGTTGAAGTACGAGGCGCCGAACCTCCGCACATCAGGAAGGAACCCGGTGGCGGAGAACTTCCGGGCCATCGCCATGGTCGCCCCGATGCCGAGCACCGGGGCCCAGTTGGCCATCAGGGCGTTGCCGTGGAACAGGGGCATCGACTGGTAGGTGACGGTGTCCCGGGAGATGCCGAACTTCTCCGGGGTCATGGTGGCGATGGCGGCCAGTCGACGTTGGCTGCAGATCACCGCCTTGGGCGCCCCGGTGGATCCGGAGGTGAACAGCAGCAACAGACGGTCCGAGCCACGGACCTCGGCGAGCGGCAATCCAACGCCGGCGAGGGCGGCGATCGACGCCCCATACTCGGGGGTGTCGATCAGGATGATCCGTCCGGGCTCGACGCCGGTGTCGAGCCCCTCCAAGAGGGGCAGGTGGGCGCCGTCGGTGACGATCAGCTGGCAGTCGGTGTGGCGGATGTCGTGAGCCAACTCGCCACCCCGCCGGGTCGGGTTGATCCCCACCGCACTGGCCCCCACCAGGGCCGAGCCGGCGATCCAGAAGAGGAACTCCGGCACGTTGTCGAGAAGGATCCCGATGTGGAAGGGCCCTTCCCTCCTCAGCGACAGAGCCAGCCCCGCCCGAACGCCGGCGGCGTCGACGAATTCGGCCCAGGAGTAGCACTCGTCCTCGAAGAGAAGGGCGGGGTGGTCGTCACCGGCCCGGGCCCGCAGCAGGTCGGCGACCGTCTCTTCGCTCATGTCCCTTTGCTACCAGCTACGGCGCTAGCCCTCCCACTCCGGCCGCCGCGAGCTCCCGACCGCCCAGGTGCTGAAGTACTGGTTGTTGGCGCCGTAGGCCATGCCGATCGCCACCTTGGCCCCGTCCACCTGATGCTCGCCCGCCGCCCCCCGCACCTGGTTGGCCGCCTCCGCGAACCGGAGGAGTCCAGAGGCTCCGATCGGGTTGCTGGACAGGACTCCCCCGGAGGCATTGATCGGAAGCCTGCCTTCGAGCTCGGTGGCACCCTCGTCGACCAGTTTCCAGCCCTCTCCCTCATCGGCGAATCCGAACGCCTCGAGCCAGATGGGCTCGAGCCATGAGAACGGCACGTACAACTCGGCCATGTCGACTTGGCGACGAGGATCGGTGATCCCCGCCTGGGCGTAGACGTCGGCGGCACACTGCAGCGCCGCCGCCGGGCGCACCGGGTCCCGCCCGGGGAAGCTCGGCGGCTCGGAGCGGGAGGAGGTTCCGAGGATCCAGGCCGGCGGCCGACCGTCGGCGGCGGCCGCCAGGCCGCCCGCCTCATCGGCGATCACCACCGCGCAGGCACCGTCGGACGATGGGCAGGACTCCAGGAATCGGATCGGCTCCCACATCATCGGAGAGGACTTGACCTTCTCGATGGAGATGTCCTCGATCTTGAGATGGGCGTAGGGGTTCTTCAAGGCGTTCAGCCGGTCCTTGACCGCCACCTTCCACCCGATGTGCTCGGGGGCGCCACTCCGCTGGATGTAGGCCCGGATGAACGGGGCAAAGGCTCCACCGGCCCCGAGCGAGGCGCCCTTCCCGCTCCCCAGGGCGAATTGGGCGTTGCCCTCGGATTGCTTTTCGAACGCCACCGCCAGGACGGTGCGGTGCTTGCCCGCCTGGACATGGGAGGCCGCCACGATCGCGGTGGTACCGCCCACCGAACCGGCGGTATGGACCCGGAACATCGGCTTGCCCACCGCCCCGAGGGCGTCGGACAGATAGAGCTCGGGCTTCATGACCCCTTCGAAGATGTCCGGGGCCTTGCCGAGGACCACCGCGTCGATGTCGGCCATGGTCAGGTGGGCGTCATCGAGGGCCCGAAACACCGCCTCTCGGACCAACCCGCCGAACGACACGTCGAGGCGCCGAGACTTGTGATGGGTCTGACCGACCCCGATGACCGCAACGGGGGAAGTGCTCATGACCGGCCCTCCAGGATGCAGATGAGGTTCTGTTGCAGACACGGGCCGGAGGTGGCATGGGCGAGCGCCCGGTTGCCGCCTCCGAAGATGTGGTCGGCGGCATAACCGATGCGGCAGAGGCCGGTGGCCATGATCGGGTTGGCCCGAAGGGCGCCGCCCGACGGGTTCACCACCACGTCATCCCCGAGGTCGAGCACCTTCCGCAACAGCAGCTCTTCGTGGGTGAACGCCGCCTGCAACTCAGCCACCTCCACCGGCCCGTCACCCAGACCGGCCGCCTGGGCGGCGAGCCGGGTCGACGGGGAGTCGTCCAGGGCTCGGAAGGACGGGTTGTGGCACTCGGTGCGGTGGTCGAATCCGGTGATGTACGCCGGCCGCTCCACCATTTGGCGGGCCCGGTCGCCGGTGGCCAGCACCATGGCAGCGGCACCGTCGGTGATGGGGGGCACATCGTGACGCCGGAGCGGCTCGCGGAGGTAGTCCTCTTGGAGGAGTGCCTCCACATCGCCTTTGCCCCGGGAGCGGACGGCGACGTCGGCCATCGACCGCTCGTCGGCGATCCCCGAGGCGATTGCCGCCCGGGCCTGTAAGGCGGCGAAGGTCAGCGGGTCGGCCCCCAAGGGGGCCAGAAAGTACGGGTCCATCTCCATCGGATAGATCAGCGCCGGGTCGCCGGTCGACGACCTCCCCGACCCGGTGACCACCGCAATCTCGATGTCGCCTTCCGCCAGCCGGAGCCAGGCTTCGTAGAGCGCCCAGGCCCCGTCCATCTCCACGTGCGAATCCCGCTTGGGGGGCCAGGCGCCGATGGCGTCCAGGTTGGAGACGAACGAGAAGGCTTGGCCGGTGATGTAATCGCAGCTTCCGAGGCAGGTGTAGTCGATGTCGGCCCGCGTCAGGTGGAGCGGTTCGAGGGCATCGGTGATCACATCCATCAACAGCTGGGTCTCCGTCTTGTCGGTGTGACGGACCATCGGCGTCTGGGCCCACCCGACGACGGCGAGGTCAGCGAGATGGGAGCTCAGGTTTGCGCTCATGATCAGAAGATCCGGTTGACGAGGTCAGGATCGTCGATGGCGGGCTCGCCGGTGGGAATCCAACCGACGAGCGATCCCCAGCTCCCCCCCATGCCGCCGCTTTCGTCCAGCTCTTCGGCCGGCGAGGCCCAGACCGCTTCGACCCGAAGGCCCACCCGCACCTGGTCGGCGGCCAACTCGATCACCGGTGAGTAGGGAACGATGACGTGGGAGCCGTCAAGCAGCACAAAGGCCCGGACGAACGGCTCGGTCTCGGTCTGCCCGGGGTACTGCACGGGAGTGACGACGACGAAATTGGTGATGGTTCCCTTGGTGGTCAGATCGAGTTCGCACTCCGGCCCGAGTTCGATGGCGTCGATCGGGCAGTAACCCCGCCCGCCGGCGTAGACCCGGTCGCAGACCGGACAGCGGAGGCCGAGCAACCGGTGCTCCCTCGACGCCGCCGCCGAGCGGTCGGCGGCTTCGGGCACCGGGTTCCGATAGGTGATCGACGCCAGGTAGTCCATACTCGTCACCGGCTCGACGGCAGCCCCGGTATCCTCACCGGACGTTTCCGGGTCCTCGCCGGCGACTAAACAGATGATGTCGTCGATCCGCCCGGTCCGGGTGCCACGCCACCGGGGAGCCACCCGATCCCCCACCTGGAGGCCCGAGGGCGAGCCGGCATCCACCGCATGGAACAACGGTGTCGAGGCACCGTCGAGCCGGATGAAGGCGAAGGCGAAGGGACGGTCCAGCGGATGTTGCTCGGAGGGAACCGGCACCCATGTCCAGGATTCGACGGTGCCGACCGGCCCTACCTCCACGAACTCATGGGGAAGTTCGGCACCGGTCGCCGGGTCCCACTCCATCGGAGGGACCAGCACCGATCCGTTACAACGGATCCCGAGGATCCGTCGTTCGGTCAGCGCGCTCATGAACGCGCCCATCACCGGTCCCAACGATCGCTTGTAGGGGAACTTGATCGTGCTCTCAACAAAGCGGGTCATGCAGACTCAACAATCTCCTCGGCGGGCGGACACTGGCACACGGTCACGGGGACGGATCAGCAGGAATTGGCAAGACCGCCCGCCAACTGCGTAGCTGGCCGAGCAACGCGCTGTCCACTCGGCAACCGGACAGGCGATGGCTCGGCTCATAGCGGGGGCAACGCTTCGGCCATCTCCCGCAGACGGTTCTTGAGAACCTTTCCGAGTTCCCCCATCGGTATCTCGTCGATGATGTAGACCGCTCGCGGAACTTTGAATTTCGAGAGGTCCCCGGTGCATCGATCCATCACCCGGTCGATGAGGGCGGCATCGTCGGCCACGTCGGGCGCTTTGGTGACGAAGGCCACGACGACCTGGTCCAGGAAGTCGTCCCGCCGGGCCACCACCGCGGCTTTCGTCACCCCATCGACGGCCGCGATGGTTTCCTCTACTTCCCGGGCCGAGACATTTTCGCCGCCCACCTTCAGGAGGTCGTTGCTGCGCTCGACGAACGAGACACTCCCGTCGGGCGCCATCTTCACCATGTCGCCGGTCTTGAACCAGCCGTCCTGGAAGGCCGCTTGGTTCGCCTCCGGGTTCTCGAAGTACTCGAGGAAGAGTTGGATTCCCCGAGTGCCGCGAAGCCAGAGTTCCCCCGTCTCGCCCTCGGCGGACAGGTCACCGGTGTCCTTGTCCACAATGGCCAGCTCGTAGCCGGCCGTGACCCGCCCCATGGATCGAGTGGGAAGGTTGTCCGCCGGCTTTCCGGAGATGGCGTGGATGACCGTCTCGGTCATGCCGTAGGCGGCATACACATCGAGTCCAAAGAGCTGAGGTCCCTCGGGCATGATGAGGCCGAACACGCCCACCCGGAGGGCGGTGTCGGGTCGATCGGGCGTCATCAGGGTCGACAGGCAGAACGGCATCATCGAGATGTGGGTGATCGCCTGGCGCTCCACGACCTCCCAGAACCGGCTGGACGACCACTTGGGCATGAGCACGGCGGTGGCACCGACACCGAGCACGGAACACAGCGCCCAGGTCTGGGCATTCACGTGGAACAACGGGGTATAGATCAGGTACCGGTCATCGGGACCGAGGTCGATGTTGCGAGGTCCCGTCCGGCTGGCCCAGATGGCATTGGCGTGGGTGTGGACGACTGCCTTCGGTTTGCTGGTGGTTCCGGAGGTGAACATGATCCCGACCGGGAGCATGGGATCGGGGATTCGACCCGTCCAGGCTTCCTCGCTTGCGTAGAGTGACCTGAACGTCTCCCGATTACCGGTGGCGTCATTGCTCCCGGTACCGGCGGTGGGATCCTCGTCGTCGATGACGGCCACCCACTTCAGCTCGGCGCTGGCGGCGGCGACCATGTCGGCAAACCGAGTCTGGGTGATAGCGGCCACGCAATGAGCCTTTTGGGCGAGCCAGCTCAGCTCGCTGGCAGTGGAGCTGGTGTTCGTCGAGACGGACACGGCTCCGACGCTCGCACAAGCCAGCCAGGCAAGCACCCCCTCGGGACAGTTGGCGGCGTGGACGAGAACCTTGTCACCGACGCCGATGCCCCGGGCGGCGAGGCCGCCGGCGATCTGGCCGACGTCACGGTGAAGCTCACCGTAGGTCCACTGCCGGGTGGCCCCCTGGCCGGGGTCCCAGATGAGGGCAGGATGGTCGGTCCGGTACTGCGCCTGATGGGCCAGCAGCCAAGGCACGTCTTGACCGTGCATCTGGAGGCGGTGGAGTTCGTTGGTGTTCATCGGATTCGATTCGCCGGCCAATCGTTTGTGGAACGGTCCCCTGCCTGGCCTCCGCACTGTAGGTCATCAGCCGCCGGGGAGGGCCCCCTCAGATGGTCAATCCCCCGTCCACCGACAGCACTGCGCCGGTGGTGTACGCCGACTCGTCGGAGGCCAGGAACGCCACCGACCCGGCCATCTCCGCCGGGGTGGAGAAGCCCAGGGGCGACATGATCTTCCGCAGCTCGTTGAAGTCGCCCCCTTCCGGCAGCTCGAATTTCCCCACCAACGGGGTGTCCACCCCGCCGGGGGCGATCACGTTCACCCGCACCCCCCGGCTCAGGTATTCGGCGGCCAGCGCCTTGGAGAACATCAACACCCCCGCCTTGGATGCGCAGTAGGCGGCCGAGTAGGCCTGCCCCATCAGCGCGGTGTTGGAGGCCACGTTGACGATGCATCCACCCTGCTCGAGCAAATAGGGCAGGGTGGCCTTGCAGACCAGGAACGTCCCGGTCAGGTTCACCGCGATGATCTTGTCCCACCGCTCGAGGGGCATGTCGACGGTGTTGAAGAACCCGCCGATGCCGGCCACGTTGCACACCACCGTCGGCGGGCCCAGGGCGTCGACGGCAGCGGCGACCCCGGCGGTCACCGACTCCTCGGAGGTCACGTCGCAACTGACCGCAGCCGCCTTTCCACCGGCGTCGGTGATCTGCTCGGCGGTGGCCCGCACGCCCTCCTCGGCAACGTCGAGGGCGGCCACCGCCGCCCCCTCGGCGGCCAGCCGCAGGGCGACGGCCTGGCCGATGCCTGACGCCGCCCCGGTCACCACCGCCACCTTGTCGGTGAACCGGTGACCGACGAAGCCGCTGATGGCGGCGTTGGCGGCGTCGTGTTCACCGCCCCCCTGGCCGAGGGTGACTCTTTTGATCGGGCTCATGTCGGGCTCCCTGTGTTCGAAGACGGCGCGAACTCTTCACGCAGTTTGTGTTTGAGAATCTTCCCGGCCGGATTCCGGGGCACCGCCGGAACCAGCTCCAACTGTTCGGGGATGGCCTGGACCCGCAAATCCCTGTCCTTCAAGAACGCCACCATGTCCTCCATCGAGAAGCTCTGGCCCTCCTTGAGGGACACCACCGCGCAGGCCCGCTCCCCCGTCTTGGCATCGGGGAGCCCGACGATGGCCACGTCGGCCACCGACGGGTGGCTGTAGAGAAGGTCCTCGACTTCCTTGGCCGAGATGTTCTCGCCGTTGCGGATGATGATGTCCTTCAGTCGCCCGGTGATGGTGACGAACCCCTCGGCGTCGACGATCCCGAGATCGCCGCTACGGAAGAACCCCTCGTCGTCGAAGGCGTCGGCGTCGAGGGAGGGGTCGAGATAGCCGGAGATGACCTGAGGGCCCTTCAACCGGATCTCACCCTCGACGCCGGCCGGCGCCGGCTTCCCGTCGAGGTCCACCACCTTGAGGGTGACCCCGGGGGTGGCGGGGCCCTCGGTGTCCGCCAGCTTCTGATCCGGGTCGAAGGTCCGGGCCATCACCACGATGGGCGCCTCGGTGAGCCCGTAGCCGGACACGATGCCGATGCCGCCGATCTCGGCCTTGAGGTCGTAGTGGAGTTGGGGTGGCTTGGGTGCCCCGCCTCCCGGGAAGGAGCGCACCCGGGGAAAGATCGATTCCGCCCCCGCCGCCCGCTGGGCGTTCAGGTAGGCGAGGTGGAACGGGGTGCCCGACCCGGCCACGGTGACGTCGTTGGCGGCCAGGAATGCCGGCGTGGCCGCCGGATCGAAGGCCTCGGTGACCAACAGGGTGCATCCGGTGAACATGGCCGCCATCAGCCAGGCGATCCCGCCGATATGGGTGAAGGGGAAGACCAGGGCAGAGACGTCGTCGGCGTTCATGTCCAGGCACTCGGCCATGGCCAAGGCGGACGCCATCACCGTCAGGTCGGTGTGCTGGGCCCCCTTGGGATCGGCGGTGGTGCCGGAGGTGTAGAAGAGCCACCGGATCGGGGCGTCGGCGGCGAACTCCGGCAGCGGCCGCACCGGCGGTAGCTCGCCGGGGTCTCCCGCCGGGAGCGACCGGTCGGCCACCAGCACCCGCATCGCCGGGCGCTGCTCGGCGATCTCTCCGGCCATGGCGGCGAAGTCGAACCCCCGGTAGGTGGTCGGGACGACCAGGAGTGACGCTTCGCTCTGCTCGGTGATGAAGCCCACTTCCCGGCCCCGGTAGATGGGAATCAGCGGGTTCTGCCGCGCCCCCAAACGGGCCAGGGCGCCCACCAGCACCAGTGATTCGATCCAGGTGGGGAGCTCCCAGCTCACCGAGGTGCCCTCCCCGACCCCGTACTCCGTCCAGAGACCTCCGGCGGCCTCCAGGCAGGCTCCGCGGTACTCGGCGAAGGTCATCTGGCGTCCGGTGTCCTCCCGGGCGAGCACCCGATCCGGTGTCCGCGCCGACCGGCGCTCGATCAGCTCCCAGAGGGAGGGGGCGCCCACCCAGCCGCGACCGGTGGTCCGCTCTGCCAACTCTTCGATGAAGTCGGTCATGGTCCCTCCAGAGCCGATCGGTTAGGTGTCGAGAACGTACAGCAGCAATCCGGGAGCCGCCGGGGCCGGCCGCTCAGCCTTCGGACCACAACCGGTCGGTGTAGGTGTCGGTCCCCGGGATGGTCCCGATGAAGGGTGACGCCCACAGCAGCCGGCCCAACCCCGACGAGGCCAGCGCCTCTTCCTGTCCGGCGAACACCGCCTCCCACGCATCACCGGGTGCGTCATCCAGGAACCACAGCAGTAACAGGCGCCGGTCGGCGGCGGCGTCCCGGGGAACATCGCCGGGGGCATCGGCCAGCAGCGGGAGGGGAGAGAAGGCCAGCACCGTCGCCGCCGGCGAACCCGGCAGGACCGAGGGGAGGTAAGACTCCTGATACCAGTCGGCCAGCTGGGCCGGGTCGACCCCGTCGACCGGCTCCACGAACACCGACACCATGCCGGCGAACCGGTGGTCGAGGGTCAGCTCGGCCGGGACCCCGTCGCTATCGCGACGGTGCTCCCACTCCAGCCGGTAGAGGCCGGTGTGGATGTGGTCGCGCTGGTCGAACATCCGCCCGGCGGCGTGGAGCACGTTGACCTGGTCCACCGCCCACCGGTTCCACTCGGCGTGGTGGCCGTCGAGGACGTAGTAGACGCCGAGATATGTCCCCACCTGGGGATCGGAGGTGATGGCGGACGCGCCCTCCGGGACCCGGAGCTCCTTCAGATCCGAGGTGGCCACGAACCGGGCGCCGGAGAAGTTGTAGGCCCCGATCTGGCAGCCGGCGTAGAAGTGGTCCCGCTCGTACCAGCGGTTGTAGGCCACCTCGTGACCCTTGTGCGGCTCCACCAGGGTGTAGAGCATGGTGCCCAGCTTGATGGGGTCGTCGGTGACCCCTCCGGTGGCGGGTACGGATCGATCGGTCATGAATCCCTCGCTGTGGTTGTGGTTTGGAGTCGGTGGTGGGAGACAGCGGCCGCCTCGGCCGCCGGTTGGGCCAGGGCTCGCTTGTCCACCTTCATCATCGAAGTGAGCGGCAGCGACTCGACCAGGACCAGGCGGTCGGGCGACTTGTAGTCGGCCAGCGACCCGCGGGACCAGCTCCGGAGGTCGTCCAACGTCACCTCGGCGCCGGCGGCGGGCACGACGAAACCCACCCCGATCTCGCCGAGGACCGGGTCGGGCGCACCCACCACCGCCACCTGGGCGACGGCGGGATGGGCGGAGAGCACCGACTCCACCTCGGCCGGATAGACGTTGTAGCCCCCGCGTATGTACATCTCGTTGGCCCGCCCGACCAGGTGGAGATTGCCGCCCTCGTCGATGAACCCGAAGTCGCCGGTGGTCAGCCAACCGTCGTCGCCCAGCACCGAACGGGTGGCGGCCGCGTCGAAGGTCACCCCCTCGATGCCGGGACCGGTGGGGGGGCCACCCCAGTAGCCGAGCATGACCGCCCCGGAACGGATACGGACGCGACCCACCTCCCCGGGGGCAACACCGGAGCCGGCTTCATCAACGATGGTCAGCGACACCCCGGGAACCGGGCGGCCCACGGTGGAGGCCACCACCTCGTCGGGATCCCCGGGAACGGTGCCGGTTCCGAGCGACGCCTCCGTGGAGGTGTAGCGGACGATGACCGGGACCCCGAACCGCTCCCGCATGGCCGCCACCAGCTCGGCCGGCACCCGGGCGGCGCCGGTGCCCACCACCCGGAGCGACGACAGGTCGGCGACGTCGAGCGCCGGCTCCGCCATCATCAGGGCCCACTGGGTGGGAACCCCCTGGCCGACGCTGATCCGCTCATCGGCCAACACCGCGATGCAGTCGGCCGCCTTCCAGGGGGTCGGGGTGATCACGGTGGTCACCCCGTGGGCGGCCTCGTCCCAGGTGCGGGTCATGGACCCGACGTGGGCGAACGGGAGGGGGGAGAGCCGGCGGTCACCCGGCTCCGACAGGGTGTCGGTGCCGGCCGCCACCGCCGCCAGCCGGCGATGGTCGAAGACGGCACCCTTCGGGAGCCCGGTGGTGCCACTGGTCCACACCACCGCCACCGGATCGGTCGGCTCCAGCTCCGGCCATCGGTCGGGTGGGGGACCTTCCGAGGCCTCCATCGTCGCGGTCCGGTACAGGACGCTGCCGGTGGGTCCGTCGGGACTCTCACCACCATCGTCCAGCACCGTCACCGCCGGCCGGGTGCGTTCGAGGATCGACCTGACCTCGTGGCCGCCCAATCTCGGGTTGATCCCCGAGGTGATGGCCCCGAGCCGGGTGGCCGCCGCGTAGCAGACCATGTAGTCGATGGAGGACGGCAGGATCAGGCACACCACCGAGCCCCGGGTGACCCCGGCACCGGCGAACAATCCGGCGATCCCGTCGGCCGCCCGGTCCCACTCCCCGAAGGTAAGGGCCCGCCGCGGGGTGGTGCCGACCGCCGGCTCGACGTACGCCTCCACGTCGGTGTTGACCGACGCCGCGGCGCGCAACACGTCCACCACCGTCTGGAATTCCCCCTCAATCTGACGCGCCGTCATATCCACGCCGACTGTAACAGGGGCGACCGGCGGTCAATCTCTGTCCCCGATCACCCCGTCGGGGGCCGACGGGAGGGCACATCGCCGCTCAGGAAGGAACGTCCAGGGTGCTTTCCTGGGGCCCCGGCCCCGTCGGTTGGTTGGCCGGTGGGGGCGGTGTCCGAGCGGCGACCGGAGCGATGGCGGCCTGGTGGGGCCGGTCGTAGTACTTGAGCAGATGGAGGCGGTAGAAGATGGCCAGCGTGTCGAGGACGATGCCCTGGACAGCGTGGATGGAAACGGTGCTGGTGAACCGCTCCCCGATCTCCACCGGGGCCTCGACCACGTGCCGGTAGCCGAGGTGCCGGGCCACCACCAGGAGCTCGAGGTCGAAGGCGAACCGCTTCTCCAGCATCCGGGGCACCACCGCCGAGAGGACGTCACGCCGGACGAACTTGATGCCGGTCTGGGTGTCCCGCACCGGCAGATGGAACAGGATCCCGATCAGCAGCTGGTAGCACCAGGAGTAGGCGTGCCTGAGCAGCGGGTACACCACTTCGGAGTCGGGATGACGCTTGCTCCCGAGGATGATGTCGGGGGCGTCGTCGGATCGGGTGAGCTCGAGGAACCGGGGGATGGTGCTGGCCGGGATGTCCCCGTCGGCGTCGATGAAACCCACGTATCGGCCTCGGGCGTCCGCCATCCCCGCCCGCAGCGCCGAGCCCTTGCCGCCGTTGTTGGCCATGGTGATGAGGCGGACCCCGTGGGCTTCGAACTTGCCCACCACCTGCTGGCTGGCCTCGGTACTGCCGTCGGAGACGGCGATGATCTCGAACGTCGACCCGGAGGCCTCCAGGACGTCGACCACCCTGGCCAGATGGGAACCGAAACGGGGGCCGGGATTGTAGAAGGGGACGATGATGGTGACGTCGCAGGTGTCGCTCTGCCCGGGTCCGTAGAGGCTCATCGGGAGGCTCCCCGTTCCGACTCGGCGGTGCCGACAACGGAGGGTGCCTTCACCTGTCGACTCCTCTTCGTCGTGACTGCGCCATGACCCCCAGATTCCGACGGGAATCGAGGGCGAGGTCGCACTCGCTTCCCAACCTGACGTTGCCCTCCGAGGAGCAACTTGCGAACGAAATGGTAGTGCAGGACCTGCCCGGAACCGTCGCGACCGATGGGACTCCGAAGCCCCGGCCTGGGAGGGCCGGGGGGTGACCGTCAGCCAGCCACGGAACCCGCAGCGAGCTCCGCTACCCCGTCGTTCACCTCCCCGATCAACACCTCCAGGACCTCCAACACCCCGGCGATCAGCGACGTCTCCCGGGCCCGGTAGGCCAGCGGGGTGAGGGTGGTGGGATCGACCGCCAGCTCCGCCCTCCGCCCGGCCCGAAGATCGGCGGCGGCACCGCTGACTTCGGCCACCGCGCCGGCGAGGTCCTCCGTCCCGACCCGGGACGGATCCGGGGCCCGGCGCTGGCGCAGGGCTTCCGACAACTCGGAAAGCGCCCGGTCGGCGTCCCGCCTCGCCCGCTCCAGGCGGGGTCGGGGCGAATTGTCGTCGCGTTGGCCCAGGTGACCTTCGAGCGAGCTGGCGGCCAGGAACGTCCGACGGGCGGCGTCGGTGACGGACCACAACGCCTCCGACTGGCGCCGGCTCCGGGCCGGTTCACCCAGGAGGCGCTGGAAGGCGGTCTGGGCGTTGGCCACCGCCAGGGCGGCCTTCTCGTGCGCGACGCGAACGGCGGCGGGATCGGAGGCGTCGGAGGGATGAGCCGCGCGGGCCAATACCGCCCCGAGGTGTAACCGGTCGGCTTCCAGGGCGGCGGCCAGCTCATCCACCAGCTGGCGGCGGTCGACCTTCGGCCACAACAGATACCCGCCGAGCAGGGCCAGCCCACCGCCGATCAGCGTATTGAGGATCCGGTGACCGGCCACGCCCCAGTCGCCGGGCTGGCCGATGGAGATCAGCACGATGATCAACGGGGTGAGGAAGACCACCCCCAGTCCGTAGTTGAGGGAGATCAGCGAGAAGGTCAGGAAGGTGAGGACGAAGACGATGAGGATGAGGCCGACCGACTGGTCGACGGCGATCAGGATGGCGGCCGCCAGGGCAGCCCCCAACATGGTGCCGGCGAGCCGGAGGACGGTCCGCTGCAAGGTGATCGCCGCGTAGGGCCGGAGGACCACGGCGATGGTGATCAGCACCCAGTAGCCCTTGGTCAGGTGGACGGCCAACACCAGGGCCTCGCCGACCGCACAGGCGCCCCCCACCCGGAGGGCGTGACGCAGCACCGCCGACTCCAGGGTCAGGTTGGAGACCAGGATCCGGTAGGCCCTCCGGATACCGTCGCCGGGGCGGGCTGCCTCCTTCGGGCTCAGCCGGGAGCCCGGGTCGGCGGGCGACTCGGAGCCGTCGATCCCTAGCTTCTCTCCCGTCCGTCTCCACTCCGACGCGAGCCGGGTGGTGGTGGTGACCAGATGGCGCTGCACCTCGACCATCGGCCGGACGGTGGCCACGGCGTCATACAGCTGGACCCGGCGGACCGAGCTCATGAGCTCGTCGAGTCCGGCCATCTGGGTCTCGAGGGCATCGACGGGACGCCAGTCCAGCCCGGCGTCCGGATGTTGGATGGCATCGGCCATCGCCACCAACGCCGCCGCCACTCCGTCGAGGGAACGGGCGGTCAAGGGGATGATCTCCCCGGAGTCGGGCAGCCTCGAGGCCATCTCGCCGAGGGTGACCATGC
>DATARI010000085.1:0-4316 GCA_036264255.1 Acidimicrobiales bacterium
ACCCTGGTTGGCACCCCGGCCGCCGGGTCGGGTGGGACCTACCCCCTCACCATCGGCGCCACCAACGGGGTCAGCCCCAACGCCACCCAGGCCTTCACCCTGACGGTGGACGAGGCGCCCACCATCACCAGCGCGGCGGCCACCACCTTCACCGCCGGGATGGCCGGGACCTTCTCGGTGACCACCGGGCACGACTTCCCGGCCGCCACCACCCTGGCGTCGACCGGCGCGCTGCCATCCGGGGTGACCTTCACCGACAACGGCAACGGGACCGCCACCCTCACCGGGACCCCGGCGGCCGGATCTGGTGGGTCCTACCCCCTCACCCTCACCGCCCACAACGGCACCAGCCCCGACGCCACCCAGGCCTTCACCCTGACGGTGGGTGAGGCGCCGAGCATCACCAGCGCCAACGCCACCGCCTTCGCAGTCCGGTCGCCGGGATCATTCACGGTGACCACCGGCCACGCCGAGCCGACCGCCGCCCTCACCGAGACCGGGGCCCTGCCCAACGGGATCAGCTTCACCGACAACGGCAACGGGACCGCCACCCTGTCCGGGACCCCGGCGTCGGCCAGCAACGGGACCTACCCGCTCACCTTCCGGGCCAGCAACGGGGTCAGCCCCGACGCCACCCAGGCCTTCACCCTCACCGTGTCCCTGCCGGCGTCGCTGCCGGTGTGGACGGTGGCTTCCGACGGCGGCATCTTCGCCTTTGGCAACGCCGGCTTCTTCGGCTCCATGGGCGGCCAACCCCTCAACCAGCCGATCGTGGGGATGGCGGCGACCCCCAGCGGCCACGGCTATTGGCTGGTGGCCACCGACGGCGGGATCTTCGCCTTCGGTGACGCCGCCTTCTACGGGTCGACCGGGGCGATCCACCTCAACAAACCGATCGTCGGGATGGCCGCCACCCCCGACGGCCACGGCTACTGGCTGGTGGCGTCCGACGGGGGGATCTTCGCCTTCGGTGACGCCGCCTTCTTCGGCTCCATGGGCGGCCAACCCCTCAACCAGCCGATCGTGGGGATGGCGGCGACCCCCAGCGGCCACGGCTACTGGCTGGTGGCGAGTGACGGTGGGATCTTCGCCTTCGGTGACGCCGCTTTCTTCGGGTCCACCGGGGCCATCCACCTCAACCAGCCGATCGTCGGCATCGCCTCGACCCTCAACGGCCAGGGCTACTGGATGGTGGCCTCCGACGGCGGCATCTTCGCCTTCGGCAACGCCGGCTTCTTCGGGTCAGGGGCCGGTTCCTCGGCCCCGCCCATCGTGGGCATCTCCCTGGACCGGGCGTCCGGCGGCTACTGGTTGATCGGGCAGCAGGGGGCCGTCACCCCGTTCAATGCCCCGGCGGTCGGCTCGCTGCCCAGCCCGCCGGCCCGCCCCATCGTGGGGTCGGCCAGCCAGTAGCGCTCTCAGGCCGCCACCACGTCGGCGTACTCGGGGTGCTCGCTCACGAAGAAGCCGACGAACGAGCAGGTGGGGATCACCGCCAACCCCTTGGCCCGGGCGTCGTCGAGGGCGGCGGCCACCAGCTGGCTGCCGAGGCCCTGATCCTCCAGCTCCGGCAGGATCACGGTGTGGTAGATCTCGATCTTCCCGGGCAACTCCCGGAAGGAAGCGAAGCCGTCGAGCCGATCGCCGGACCACAGCTCGTAACGGTTGGCTTCGGGGTTGAGGACCACTTTGGCCGCAGGCTCAGTGTCGGCCGCATGCTCAGTGTCGGCCGCATGCTCAGTGTCTGCCATGGCTTCCTCGCTTCCCTCCACGGGCCCTACCCCCCGACCTTACCCAGCCGAGGTGCCGGGTGAGCCGGTGGTCCCGTAAGGTCGGGCGCAAGAGAGACAGGGACCAGGAGGTACCGAGGTGGCAGGCGAATCCGGGCTGGACTACGACGAGTTCTCGATGTTCGCCGACAACGCCTCGGAGGTGGGCCTCCCCTGGAAGGGCGACCCGGTGGTGCGGCGCACCTCGGTGGAGGTCGCCCCCGGCCGGAGCCTGAGCGCCCTGGTCTGGGGTACCGATCCGGCCGAGCTGGTGTTGCTGCACGGGGGCGGGCAGAACGCCCACACCTGGGACACCGTGGCCCTCGCCCTCGACCGCCCGCTGGTGGCCATCGACCTCCCCGGCCACGGCCATTCCGGCTGGCCCGGTGACGCCCGGGCGCTGGATCCGGCGGCGATGGCCGACGAGGTGGCGGTGGCGATGCGGACCCTCGCCCCCGAGGCCCGGATGCTGGTCGGCATGTCCCTCGGGGGGATTACCGCCATGGTGCTGGCCTCCCGCCATCCCCAGCTGGTGCCCCGGCTGGTGCTGGTCGACGTCACCCCCGGGGTCGACCAGGAGAAGAGCTCCGACATCCGGGCCTTCCTGGCCGGGCCGGAGTCGTTCGCCAGCTTCGACGAGATCCTCGAGCGGACCATCGCTTTCAACCCCACCCGCTCGGAGTCGTCGCTGCGGCGGGGGGTGCTCCACAACGCGGTGCGGCGGGAGGACGGCAGCTGGACCTGGCGCCACCAGTTGGGCCGGCCGGCGGAGTCCTCCGGCCTCCACGTCGACTCGGTCGACTTCGGATTCCTGTGGGATGTCATCGGGAGCGTCACCGCCCCCACCCTGTTGGTGCGGGGCGACCTCTCCCCGGTGGTCGACGACGCCGACGTCGCCGAGTTCCGGCGCCGGCGTCCGGATGCGGAAGTCCTGGTGGTCGAAAAAGCCGGGCACAGCATCCAGGGAGACCAACCCCTGGAGCTGGCCCGGATCTTGGACAGCTTCCTGAATGCAGGCTGAGCCTTAGGCGGCAGAGCCCACCAGTTCGCCCGGAGCGTCGCCGAGGACATCGGCAACCGTGTCCGCCACGTCCAGCGCGGCATGGAGCACGTCACCGATCTCGGCGGCCAGATGGAATGTCATCTGGTCCCGAACCACTTCCGGCACGTCTTCGAGGTCGGGCCCGTTACGGGCAGGAAGCACCACCTCGGTGAGACCGGCCCGGTGGGCGGCGAGCACCTTCTGGCGCACCCCACCGATGGGCAGGACCCGACCCTGGAGGGTGACCTCGCCGGTCATGGCGACCGTCGAGCGCACCGGGACGCCCCGCAGCAGGCTGACCAGCGCGGTGGTCATGGTGACCCCGGCCGACGGCCCGTCCTTGGGTGTCGCCCCTGCAGGGACGTGGACGTGGAACCTCTTGCCTTCGAAGACATGGCTGTCGATACCTAGTTCGTCGGCGTGCGACCTGACGTAGGAGAGGGCGATCTCCGCCGACTCCTTCATCACGTCACCCAACTGACCGGTCAGCGTCAGGCCCTCCGGCCCGTCGTTCACCGATGCCTCGACGTAGAGCACGTCGCCACCGACTCCGGTGACGGCCAGCCCGGTAGCCACGCCAGGGACGGCGGTCCGGTCGGCGGCTTCGAAGAAGAAGCGCGCTCGTCCGAGCCAACCGGTGACGTCGTCGGCGTCGACGGTGACCGGCGCCTGCCGTTCACCCGAGGCGATCTGGGTGGCCACCTTGCGGAGCAGCCGACCGATCTCGCGTTCGAGGGTCCGGACCCCGGCTTCCCGGGTGTAGTCACCCACCACCTTGCGGAGGGCGTCGTCGGTGATGACCACCTCGTCCTCCCTCAACGCGGCACGCTCGAGTTGGCGGCCGACCAGATGGTGCTTGGCGATGGCCACCTTCTCCTCTTCGGTGTAGCCGTCGAGGCGGATGATCTCCATCCGGTCCAACAGCGGGCCGGGGATGGTGTCGATCATGTTGGCGGTGGCGATGAACAGCACCCGCGACAGGTCCAGCTCCACTTCCAGGTAGTGATCCCGGAAGGTGTGGTTCTGGGCCGGGTCGAGGACTTCGAGCAAGGCCGAGGAGGGGTCGCCGCGGTAATCGGCGCCCAGCTTGTCGACCTCGTCGAGGACGATGACCGGGTTCATGGTTCCGGCCTCCCGCAGGGCGCGGACCAGCCGGCCGGGTTGGGCCCCGACGTAGGTACGCCGGTGGCCTCGGATCTCGGCCTCGTCCCGCACCCCGCCCAGGGCGACCCGGACGAAGGAGCGGCCCAGGGCGCGGGCCACCGACTCGCCGAGCGAGGTCTTCCCCACTCCGGGGGGACCGACCAGGGCCAGGATGGCGCCACTGCCGCGACCGCTCACCTGGACCAGGCCGCGCTCGGCCTGCAGCTTGCGGACCGCCAGGTGCTCGAGGATGCGCTCTTTCACATCCTCCAGACCGTCGTGGTCCTCGTTCAGGTTGCGGGATGCCTCTTCGATATCCAACTTGTCGTCGGACAACACGCCCCAGGGGAGCTCCAGCACGG
>DATARI010000214.1:0-35524 GCA_036264255.1 Acidimicrobiales bacterium
CGGCCGACAGCAGCGGGGCGAAGCTGATGCCGTCGATGGGCGTCTGCGGGACGTAGTCGATGGTGCGGGGCGCCTCGATCCCGATGAGTTCGAGGACAGTCGGGAGGATGTCGACGGCATGGGCGAACTGTCGCCGGATCCCGCCCCGGCCGCTCAGCCGACCGGGCCAGCTGACGATGCAGGGGTCGGCCACCCCGCCTTCGTGCACCTCGCGCTTCCACCGCTTGAACGGCGTGGTGCCGGCCATCGTCCAGCCCCAGGGATAGTTGTTGTGGGCGCTCGGTCCACCGAGCTCGTCGATGCGCCGGACCAGCTCGTCGGGGCCGGCCGGGTCCATGTTCTCAAGGCGGTTGTCGTTGATCGACCCGCTCGGGCCCCCTTCCGAACTGGCCCCGTTGTCGGACACCAGCATCACCAGGGTGTCGTCCAGCTCGCCCCTCTTCTCGAGGAAGTCGATGACCCGGCCCAGCTGGTGGTCGGTGTGGGAGAGGAACCCGGCGAAGCACTCCATGAACCGGGAGGCCACCGTCTTATGCCGTTCATCGAGGCTGTCCCAGGCCGGGACCCACGGCGGGCGGGGGGAGAGCGCGGTGCCGGGGGGGAGGATGCCGAGCTCGAGCTGCCGGGTCCAGGTGCGTTGACGCCAGGCGTCCCAACCGTCGTCGAACTGGCCGGCGTAGCGGTCGATCCACTCGGCGGGGGCCTGATGGGGGGAGTGGCAGGCGCCGGTGGCCAGATACAGGAAGAACCGCTGGTCGGCGTCGACCGCCCGGAGGTCGCCGATGTACCCGATGGCCCGGTCGGCCAGGTCCTGGCTGAGGTGGTAGCCCTCGTCGATGGTGGCGGGCGGCGCCACCGCGTGGTTGTCGTGGTAGAGGGCCGGGACGAACTGGTGGGTCTCGCCCCCGTGGAATCCGTACCAGCGGTCGAACCCCCGCCCGAGGGGCCACGACCCGCGGGGGGCGGCCATGTGGGTCTCGTCATCGGGGGTGAGGTGCCACTTGCCCACCGCGTAGCTGGCGTAGCCGTTGGCCCGCAGGATCTCCCCGAGGAACCCGTTCTCCTTCGGCGGCCGGCCCCAGTAGCCGGGAAAGCCGACGGCGAGGTCGGCCACCCGGCCCATCCCGTTGCGGTGGTGGTTGCGCCCGGTGAGGAGACAGGCCCGGGTGGGGGAGCACAGGGCCGTGGTGTGGAAGTTGGCCAGCCGGATCCCGCCAGCGGCCAGCCGGTCCATCACCGGGGTGGCGATGTCCGAGCCGTAGCAACCGAGCTGGGCGAACCCGACGTCGTCGAGCACCACCAGGAGGACGTTGGGGGCGCCGTCGGGGGGCACCGGGACCGGCGGCCACCACGGCTCGGAGTCCCGCCAGTCGTCCCCGATCCGCCCTCGGAATTCAGGACCAGTTGGCATCGGGGGGACTCCTTGGCTCATGGACCGGTTCCCGGTCGTCAGCCGGGGAGTTCGTGATGCGTTGGGGACGACGGTACTGCAGCCCACGGGGTTGCACGTCGATTCCGGAAACGTGCACGCCGGGTGGGAATGGGGAAAGGTAGGCGCCTGATGAGCGATCCCACCCCCAGCTATGCCGGAGTGCAGGTGGCCCAGCTGGCCAGCATGGCCGAGGTCTTCCCTGAGGCCATCGGCTACCGGGTGGTGGGGGTCGGTCACCTCACCTTCGCGGAATGGGACCGCCAGGCCAACCGGTTGGCTCGGGGTCTGACCTCGGCGGGGGTGGGTCACGGCGACCGGGTGGCCATCTGGCTGGGTGGACCCAACGCCCTCCGCTGGGTCACCGCCTATGCCGCCGTCCACCGGGCCGGGGGGGCGGTGGTCCCGCTCGACCCCCGGCTGGCCCCGGCCGAGGTGGCTCGGATGCTGGACCACGCCGGCGCGGTGGGGATCGTCACCGACGACCATCGGGTCGGCGCCGCGCTCGCCATGGTGGGTGACGGCGTGGGCTCGTTGGCGGTGGTGATCGATGCCGGGTCGTCGGGGGCGGTGGGGGCGGGCGGGTCCGATCCGGGGGGCCGGGCGTGGGACGACGTACTCGACGACGACGGGTCCGCCTATCAGGTGCCGGTGGCCGAGGAGGATCTGTCGGAGATCCTGTTCACCTCGGGCACCACCGGCAACCCGAAAGGGGTGGCCATCCGTCACGTCAACGCCTCGACGGTGCCGAACGGCCCCCCGAACTGGAGCGGGGGCTTGTGGCTGCACGCCAGCCCGCTGGCCACCTTCGCCGGGATCAGCTTCATCTACAGCCCGATGAAGCTCGGGATGACCAGCGTCTACATTCCCGCCTTCGACGCCGGCGAGTGGATCGACTTCGTCGAAGCCGAAACGCCGGTGGCGGTCTTCCTGGTTCCGGCCATGGTCCAGCTCCTGCTCGCCCATCCGCGCTTCGACCAGGCCGACCTCTCCTCCATCGCCATGTGCTCGGTCGGGAGTGCCCCGCTGGCACCGAGCGCCATCGACCGGCTGCAGGAGCGGATGCCCGACGCCCTCGTCTCCAACAACTACGGCATGACCGAGGCCGGCGCCGTCTACTGCCTGATGCCGAAAGGCGAAGCGGTCCGCCGTCCGGGTTCGGTGGGCAAGCCGCTCCCGCCCGCCGAGGTGGTCTGTGTCGACGGCGACGGCACCGAGGTCCCGGCCGGGGAGTACGGCGAGGTCCGCCTGCGCATCCCCGGCCGCCAGCGCGAGTACTTCGGCGATCCGGGCGCCACCGCCGAGACCTGGGTGGACGGCTGGCTCCGGACCGGGGACATCGGGCGCCTCGACGAGGACGGCTATCTCTACATCGGCGGCCGGGTGAAGGACGTCATCATCCGGGGCGGGAGCAATGTCTACGCCGTCGACGTGGAGAACGTCCTCCTCACCCATCCGGGGGTGGCGGAGGTGGCGGTGATCGGGGTGCCCCACGATGTGCTGGGGGAGGACGTGGCCGCGGTGGTGGTGCCGGCGCCCGGGTGGGAGGCCGACCCAGACGCTCTCCGGGCCCACGGCCTCGAGGCACTGGCCGCCTACAAGGTGCCGAGACGGTGGGAGTTCGTCGACCAGCTGCCGCGGAACCCCACCGGCAAAGTCCTCAAGCACCAGCTCCGGGAGCAGTTCGCCGCCGGAGGCTGAGTTTGTCAGCTCAGTCCATGACCGAGATGTACGGACGGAGCCCGATGGCGATGTCCACGCAGGCCCCCAGGAGGACGTCGCGCTCGAGGTCGGTGGGGGGACGGTCCAACGTCAATCGGGTGCCGAGCACCGGCACCGGGAGGGCGCGGCCGGCATGGTCGAACCAGATGTACTCCTTCCAGGCGGCGTCGACCGCCCGCGACAGGGTCCAGCCCCCCTCCCGTCGAATGACGTCCAAGCGGCCCACCCGCTCACCGGACGCCGCGTTGACGACCACCCGGAAGAGCTCGAGCGTCTCCGCCTCGTCAGGGTCGGGGACGAAGGTGAGCAGGTTGGTGCCGTCGGTCAGGACGGCCGTGGATGTGGGGCCCCGCTCGATGGTGGCGAAGGGGGTGTTCTCGCCGCGGCTGAGGACGGTGGGCTGTCGCTCCTTGGAGGCAATCCCGACGACCTCGCCGTCGCCGTAGGTGAGCCGGTGGTTGCCGGCCCCACCGTTCTTGAACCCGAGCAGCGTGGCGAATTTCTTGCCCTTCCCGTCGCCGGCTCCCTGCACCCCGATGCCGAGGGGATCCCCGGGTCCGTCGTGAAAGGTGATCTGGAGAGCATTGGACGTCTTGTGGACGACCCGACCCTCGATCACGGTGGGCGGGTTCCCTGGAGATGTCATGACGGCAATCTAGAGGCAATGGGGAACGTCGGATGTGAGCGGCTGTGATCGTCCCGCTGGGCTCGCGCTTGCGATCGTTACCGCCCACGATCGGCACTTTGGGCGAGCATCGCTGGCGCGGTTATGGCGCCGTGAGGTAGTGCTGCAAGGCGTCGAGGCGGTCGTCCCAGGTGTGGGCGAGAGCGGCGAGAAACTGCTGGGCGATCTGCACGGGTGCGGACCTCAGTCGGTAGCGGACTCGGCGGCGCTCACCTGGCTCGGGCGAGATGAGGCCGGCCTCGGCCATGAGGGCGAGGTGCTTGGCGATGGCTTGCCGCGTGATCGGAAGTCGAGCGGCTAGATCGGTGGCCGTCGACGGGCCATCGGTGGCGAGGGCAGCGAGGATGGTCCGGCGGGTCGGGTCGGCGAGCGCGACGAAGACCTGCTCAGCGACAGCCTCGATGTCAGGTGGCATCGACGTGCTCCGCGAGCTCGGCCAGCTCGCGCGACCAGCCTTCACCGTGGGAGTCGTACGTCTCGCGCCGGGTTTCGACGGGAAGCTGGGCGAATCCCGACTCGACGAGGCGCAGCAGGGTGCCGTCGCCGTCAGGCTCGAGGGTGAACTCGACATAGGTGCGTCGGGGGTCGGACTCGGGCAGCTCGGGCAGTCGCCACGTGTATGCGAACACCGTTGGCTCCTCCACACGCTCGACCCGCATAGCGACAGTCATGCCCCCCGCAAAGGTCATGGTGGCTGCGCCGCCCGGGCGAAGATCTATTGTCGCCCGTTCGCCGAACCACGCGCTCAGACCGTCGGCGGTGGTGAGCGCCTTCCAAACCTCACTCGGCGCGCGATTCAAGGTCACCGTCCGTTCGATGCGGTCGGGAAACGCCATGACTTCCTCCTTGGGGGGTGACTACGAATTATGGCGAACATCGGTCGCCGATCCGGGGACCGCCGGGTCAAGCCGAGAAGCCCCCGGGGAGCAAGATCAACTGTTCTCCTCGGCGGCGCGGCGGGCGAGGTCACGGGGGCTGCGGTTGGGAGCGCCGGTACCGCCTTCGGTCAGCTCGCGCAGGCTGGTACCGACGAAGTGGTCCCAGCTGCGGCTGCACATGTCCTTGCACTCGAGCTGGTCGATCAGACCGCGGTGCTCGAAGGTGAGCTCGCAGGAACCGTTGTTGATCGGCGTGATGGTGAAGGTCGGGCGGGTGCCCACCCAGTCCTCCATGAAGGTGCACTCGGTCACGGTCCAACGGACGGTCGTCGGTCGGGTTGCCTCGTCGACGTGGATGAGAAGCGGCCGCTGATCCGCCACCATTGGGAATCGCAATTCGCCGTCGGTCATGCCCGACCCCGTCACCGGGCTCCACCAGGCGGTGAGCGCCTCGGTCGTGGTGACGGCGTCGAAGACGACGTCAGCTGGGGCGTTGATCCGGATGCTGATGCGGTAGTCGGTGCTGGTGGTCATTGGGGGCTCCTTGAGTAGAAGGGAAATATTGCAACCTGCTGGTTGCTACCATATAGCAACCAAAAGGTTGCGTCAAGAGGGTTCGCCGGGGGCGAGCCGAGGCGCACTACTGGGTGGTTGCCTCCGAGCGCGGCCGAGGTGTTGCTTCTCGAGCACTCAGTCTCCTGATTGACTGGGGTTGTCCAAAGGCATTGAGCCCGTCTTCGTGGTGATTCACCCCGAGAACACAGCGTCGAACCGCCTGGTGGCAAGGCTGGGGTTCACGCGAGAAGGCGTATTGCGGTCCTATGAACCGATCAAGGGCCACCGTCCGGACCTCGTGTCGTGGTCGCTTCTTCCGAGCGACCCACGCCCTTGGAAGTCGGCGGAGCCATAGCGTTTTTGGATCCGTGTGGGAGCCGGGACGTTCAGTCGCGCTTCCCCAGCAGCGGATGGGCAGGCATCCCCACCGTCTGGAGGTGCTGGACCAGTACCTCATGGAAGTGTTCGGCCACCTGCTCGGGGGTCCAGCCGCCGTCCTGCCACATGTTGGCGATCTGTCGGGGGGTCTGGAACAAGGTGTAGGCGTACCCGGACCGCCCGAGGATCTGTCCGTTGACGAAGGAGGCCGCCTCCGAGGCGAGGAAGGCCACCAGCGGGGCGTTGAGGGCCGGGTTCTCGTTGGCCGGCGGCTCGGCTCCCTTATAGAGGCCCTCGGTCATCCGGGTCGAACCCGACGGGGCCACCGCGTTGACGGTGATCCCGTACTTGCCGAGCTCGACGGCCCAGACGAAGGTCATCCCCATGATCGCCGCCTTGGCCGCCCCGTAGTTGGTCTGGCCGAAGTTGCCCCGGAGGCCCGCCGACGAGGTCATGTTCACGATGCGCCCGTAACCGGCCTCTTTCATGTGGGGGGCGGCGTGACGGGTGGCGTTGAAGGTCCCCTTCTGGTGGACCCCGATAACGGCGTCGTAGTCCTCCTCGGTCATCTTCAACAGCGAGCGGTCGCGGACGATGCCGGCGTTGTTGACCAGGATGTCGATCTGGCCGTAGTGGTCGACGGCGGCGGCGATCATCCGACCGGCGGCCTCGAAGTCGCTCACCGAGTCGCGGTTGGGGAGCGCCTCGCCCCCCGCTTTGGTGATCTCCGCGCACACCTCGGCGGCCGGGTCCTCCCCGCCACCCTGGCCGTCGAGGCCGACGCCGATGTCGTTGACCACCACCTTGGCGCCTTGGTCGGCGAGACAGCGTGCCACCTCGCGACCGATTCCTCTCCCGGCGCCGGTGACGACGGCGACACGACTGTCGAGCAGACCCATGGCGTCAGGTTAGCCAGCTTCACCGCTGCCTGACATTGGTGTCAGGCAGGCGGCGCGGCCAGCGGATACCATCCCGAGTACCAGCGGCCTCGCACGGGGTCCTGCCGCTGACCATCGAGGAGGAGTCGACATGGCTGCATTCGTGGAGGACGCCGCCAACGCGGTGTTGGCGGCGGCCAAGGACATGCTGGCCCGGGGTCTGGTGGAAGGCACCGCCGGCAACATCTCCGCCCGGATGGAGAGTGGCAACCTCTGCATCACCCCGTCATCGGTCGACTACTCTGCCATGGCCCTGGAGGACCTGGTCACTATCGACCCGGCCGGCACGGTGTTGTCGGGGACCCGCTCGCCCTCCTCGGAGATGGCGCTCCACCTCGCCTGTTACGCCGCCTACGACGACATCGGCTCGGTCATCCACTCCCATCCGGTCCACGCCACCATGTTCGCGGTGGCCCACCAGTCGATCCCCTCCTGCATCGACGAGTTCTCCATCTTCGTGGGCGGGGAAGTCCGGGTCACCGAGTACGCCGCCAGCGGCACCGAGGATCTGGGCACCCAGGCGGTCGCCGCCCTCAAAGACCGGGGGGCGGCGCTGATCGCCAACCACGGGATGGTGGCCGTCGGCCCCACCCCGGACCGGGTGCTCCACATCACCGCCCTGGTCGAGCGCAGCGCCCACATCCTCTGGGGGGCCAGCACCCTCGGCGAGCTCCATCCGTTGCCTGACGAAGTCAACGCCAACTTCGCCAGTGTCTACGGGTTCATGCGTACCTGGAAGGGATGACGGCTACCGGCCGGGTCCGGGATCGGCTGGCCGAGCTCGGGTTGGAGCTCTACGGGCCCCACCCCCCGCACGACCCGCTCGACGCGGTGGTGGTCCACGCCGGGGTGGCCCGGACTTCGGGGCAGCTGCCCCGGATCGCCGGGGAGCTGACCTGCATCGGGGTCGTGGGCCAGACGGTCACCGTGGACGAGGGGCGGGAGGCGGCTGCGGTCTGCGCCCTCAACGCCCTCTCGGTGCTGGAGGTGGCCCTCGGAACCCTCGACCGGGTGGAGCGGGTCCTGACCGTCACCGGCTACGTGGCCTCCGCCCCCGATTTCCACCTGCAGCCATCGGTGGTGGACGGGGCCAGCCGGGTGCTCTTCGATGTCTTTGGCGTTGCCGGGCGGCACACCCGCTCGGCGGTCGGAGTCGCCGCCCTCCCTCGGGGAGGGGCGGTCGAGATCGAGGTGACGGTGGCGGTGTCGCCGGGGTGAGCCCGGATGGCGGCGGGGTCAGGTGGAGCAAACGAGTGGAGCGACTGAGATGAGCGAAGACAGCCACGACGCAGGGGGATCGGCCCCGGCCGACGACGAGTTGGCCGGGGTGCTGGCCCGGTTCGGGTCGGCGACCCTCGGGGAGAGTGGGGCCCGCGCCCTGCCGCCCCGGCTGCGGCCGATCTGGCCCGGCGCCGCGCTGGCGGCTCCGGCGCTGCCGGTGAGCTGCACCCCCGGGGACAATCTGGCCATCCATGTGGCGGTCGCCCGGGCCCCGAAGGGGACCGCGCTGGTCGTCGACGTCGGTGACGTCGCCGAACGGGGGTACTTCGGCGAGGTCCTCACCACGGCCGCCCAGGCCCGGGGGGTGGCCGGCCTGGTCATCGATGGCGGGGTCCGGGACGTCGCCGCCCTCCGCGGCCTCGGGTTCCCGGTGTTCGCCTCGCTGGTGTCGCTACCCGGAGCCGGGAAGGTGGCGGAGGGGACGGTGGGCCGGCCGGTCCGGGTGGCCGGCGTCCCGGTGGCGCTCGGTGACTGGGTGGTCGGCGACGTCGATGGGGTGGTCATCGTCCCCGGAGACAAGATCGACGAGGTGGTGGCCGCCGCCCGGGACCGCACCGACAAGGAGATCGGCTACTTCGAGGCGCTCCGCGCCGGTGCCACCACCGTGGAGCTGCTCGGGTTGGACAGCGGGGTGGTGGAGGTCGAGTTGGAATGACCGGCTTCGGCGAGTTCCAGTTACCGTGACCTGGAAGAACGCGACAGTGCCGGTCAGAAAACCGATTGTTTTGTCGAGAAATCGGCAGTACGTTTTCGGAGCAACGGGGTACCCAGCAGTGAGGTAGCCATGGCCTTCGTCCAGATCATCGAGATGACGACCACCCGGCCGGACGAGATCGAGGCGTTGGTCGCCGACTGGCGAGCCAAGACCGCCGGTAGCCGCACCGCCCAGCGGGGCACCTTCACCCAGGATCGGGATCAGCCGAACACCTATCTCCAGATCGTGGAGTTCCCCTCCTACGAGGACGCCATGTCCAACTCGGAGCTCCCCGAGACCGCCGCCTTCGCCGAACGCCTGACCGCGCTGTGCGATCAGCCGATGACGTTCCGCAACCTCGATGTGCGCACCGTCGAAGAGTACTGACCGACCAGAAACCACCAAGGAGAGAGGGGCCATCATGGCCAGAAAAGTTGCCGACTGTCGGGATTTCCCCAGTGAGAACGGGTGCACCCTGACCATTTCAGGTGAGGAGGACGAGGTGGTCACCGCTGCCACCCAGCACGCCGTCGCCGCCCACGGCCACCAGGACACCGAGGAGGTGCGGACCTGGCTGCGCCAGAACTTGAAGGACGAGGCGCCGATCGGCGCTTGACGACAGGGATCCCATCGGCCAGAAATACCATCAGGAGGTCAACATGCCAGGACTAGTGCGCAAGAGCTTCGATGCCCCCGACGAGACCCGGGCGTTCGAGGGAGGGACCGGCCAGCTCGAGCTGGTGTCCACCGACGGAGGTCTGGTGGGCCGGGCCACCTTCCTACCCGGGTGGAAATGGTCGGAGCACGTGAAGCCGATCGCCAACACCGACAGCTGTGAAGCCCCCCACACCGGCTACGTCGTGTCCGGCCGGATCCGGGTGGTGATGGACGACGGCGAAGAGATGGAGTTCGGCCCCGGGGACTTCGCCGCCATCGAACCGGGGCACGATGCCTCGGTGGTCGGGAACGAGGCCTGCGTGATGATCGACTGGCAGGGTTACGCCGACTACGCCAAGCGCTGAGCTGAACTGACCGGCGCCGCCGGTCTTTGGGCGGGCCGCCGGGAGGGCATCAGTAGGGTGGGCGGGTGCCCGCTCCCGACCCAGCCTCCGGGCGCCAGCTCTACGGGCAGGATCCTCGTTCCTACCATGCCGGACGGCCCGACTACCCCGAGCGGGTGTACGAGGTCCTGGTTCAGCGCTGCGGTCTCGAGAGTGGCTCCCGAGTCATCGAGATAGGTCCCGGGACCGGCTTGGCCACCGCCAGGCTGCTGTCCCTCGGTGCCCAGGTCACCGCCGTCGAGGCGAATGCGGCCATGGCCGCCCACCTTCAGAAGAACTACGGCGGCAAGAACCTGGAGGTGGTCGTCGCTCCCTTCGAGGACGCGGAACTGGCCGAGGGAGCCTTCGATCTGGCCGCCGCCGCCAATTCCTTCCACTGGGTCGAACCGAAAGTCGGTGCCCCGAAGCTTCGGCGCCTCCTGGTTCCCGGAAGCTGGGTTGCCGTCTGGGACATGCTGTTCGACGATCCCACCCGGCCCGACGAGCTCGCCCCCTTCATGGAGCGTCTGTTGGGGGTGTCGTCGACCTTCGCGTCCCCGACCGGAGGCCTGCCCTTCCCCCTGGACGACGAGGGTCGGCTTCCCGAGCTCCACCAGGCGGGGTTCCTCGACGTCGAGAGCGAGATCATCCGCTCGGAGGTGACATTGGATGCCGCCCAGGTGCGAGCGCTGTACGCCTCCATGACCCTCATCTTGGGCCGGCCCCCCGGGGAACAGGCCCATCTCCTCGACGCCATCGAAGCCATCGTCCGGGACGAGTTCGGAGGCAAGGTCGAACGACACTTCGTCACCGGTCTCTTCACCGGGCGGAACCCATGACCAACCTCGACCCCTCCCCGGGGGGCGTCGCCGGGGCCACCCGGGTGGTCAGCTGCGACCTGGCCTTCCGGGTGGCGGAGCCCACCGAGGTGGTGGTCCAGGTGGTGGCGTCGAGCTCCGCGGGTCGCGTGGAGGATGCCCGGTTCGAGGTCCTGACCAATGGCGGGCCTCCGTCCTCGCTGGTCGAGCTGTCCAACCCGGCGGGGGAGACCCTGCACGTCATCCGTTCGGATCCCGGGACGCTGACGGTGAGCTACCGGGCCCGCATCGGGTCGAGCCCGGAAGAGAGCCCGAGGCCGGCCGGGGAGGAGGCCGGCGTCGCCTACCAGCGGCAGGTCTACCTGCGTCCTAGCCGGTACTGCCCGAGCGACCATCTGGTCGGTTTCGCGGTGGCCGAGTTCGGGGCCGGCCCGGATGTCGGGTCCCGGGTGGCCGCCATCGCCGAATGGATCCGCCAGCGGGTCGGGTACGTGCCCGGCTCCAGCACCGTCCACGACTCCGCCGAGGACACCCTCCTCACCGGGATGGGGACCTGTCGTGACTTCGCCCACCTCGGCGTTGCCCTCTGCCGGGCCACCGGGGTTCCCGCCCGGTTCGCGGCGGTCTACGCCCCCGGGCTCTCACCCATGGACTTCCACGCGGTGTTCGAGGCCTTTCAAGACGGCCGCTGGTGGGTGTACGACGCCACCGGGCTGGCCCCCCGGTCGTCGCTGGTGCGGATCGCCACCGGCCGGGACGCCGCCGACACCGCCTTCGCCGCCGTCACCACCGGGATCGCCGACCTCGACCAGGTGGAGGTGACCGCCACCGCCGATCCGGTCCTGCCGACCGACGACCCCTCGGAGCTGGTGGAGCTGGCCTGACCGGGTTTCTCCATCGATCGGGGCCGGCTCAGTGATGGGTGTAGTCGATCTCCCCGGCGTCCTTGGTGCCGATGGCAAAACAGAAGCAGTGGATCGAGGCGTTGTCGCTCACCGGTCGGAGGGTGTGGACCACGTCGGGCGGGATGTAGACGAGGTCGCCCTGGGCGATCTGCCGCTCGTCGTCGCCCACGGTCATGATGCCCCGCCCCCGGAGGACGTAATAGAACTCGTGGGTCGGGTGGGAGTGGGGGTCGACCCGGCCACCGCCGGCAACCTCGAACTCGTTCACCAGCTCGAGGTAGCCCCCGGTGGTGATGTCCTTCAGCTCCCGGGATTTCACCATCCACCACACCGGGACAGTGCCGTTGTGCTCCACCACCGGGGCCACATCTTCGATGTTGCGCACGTCCATGGTCATCGGACCGGTCACCTCCGAATGGCTAGATTGCACCGGGGCCACCGATGCGTTGTCCCGGTCAGGTTAGATGCTGGCGGTTCGGATGGCTGGAGGATGCCCCGGTCGTCCGCAGGGGGAGAGGAGGTGCCATGGACGATGCGCGGCGGCTACGGCCCGACTCCCTGACCCCGGAGGCTTGGGCCCCCTTCGGCTGGCTGCCGGTTCCCGACACCGACCCGGCCGACGGAGCCGAACGGCTGGCCTTCGACTGGGACGACGTCCATGTCAACATCATCAGCCACCGCCGGGACGAGGTCCCCGAAGTGACCGGCGGCCTGCGCTGCGAGGTGCTGTTCCGCCACGACACCCACACCCAGGTGCTGATGTCCCTGGACGCTCCCTGCGTGGTGGTGGTCGCGCCGGCCGCCGTGCAACCCGGCACCGCCGCCGACCAGCTGCGGGCGTTCCTGCTCCCGCCGCTCGTCTCGGTGGTCCTCCACCGGGGGACCTGGCACTGGGGCCCCTACCCGGTGACCGCCGAGGGGGTCCGCCTGTTCAACGTGCAGGGGCTGCGCTACCGGGAGGACAACCGGAGCGTCGATCTGGCCGCCGTCGGCTCAGCCGTCGAGGTTGTCCTCGACGGCTGAGCCCTCCGGAGCCGGTGTCAGCCGTTGGCCGCCACCCCGACCTTGTGGCCCTGGGCGTCGGCGAACACCCCGAAGCTGGTCCCGGGCACCTGCTGGACCGGCTGGACGATGGTCCCGCCCAACTGCTCGGCCTTCTTGAGGGTGGCGGCGACGTCTTCGACGCCCACGAAGAACAGGACTTCGTCCTCCCCGGTCTGGCGAGGGCTGATGGCGACGTAGGGACTGGCTTCGACCCCGGTGTCGATGAAGGTGAAACCGGGGAGGGCTCCCTCCGACGCCACCTTCCAATCGAAGAGATCGGCATAGAAGCGTCGGGTGGCATCCGGGTCGTCGGAGCGAATCTCGGCGTGGATAACGGGATGAGGCATGGAATTCTCCTTTGGGTAGCGGTACTGCCTGGCTGTCACTGATTACGACGATCGACGGATCGCCGAATCGACAACGGTGAGGACCCTTACGCCCGGTTCTACAATCAGGGTCGTGGCGTACGACGAAGAACTGGCCGATCGCATCCGGGAACTGCTCGGGGTCGAGCCCGGCATCCAGGAGAAGAAGATGTTCGGCGGCCTGGCCTTCCTGGTCGGGGGCAATATGGCCATCTCCGCCAGCGGGCAGGGCGGCGTGCTGGTGCGGGTCGACCCCAAGCAGTCCGACCGACTGGTGGAGACCACCAACGCCGAAGTGGCGGTGATGGGCGGCCGCTCGATGGATGGTTGGTTGCGGGTGGCACCGCCGGACCTCGCCACCCGGCGCCAACTGGAGCGGTGGGTGCGGCTGGGCGCCGCCTACGCCGGTTCGCTCCCGGCCAAGAAGAAGAAGAAGAAGCCGTAGACGGTCCGGCGAGGACCGGCTGGCTCAGCCGGTGCGGGCCTTGGCCGTCCGACCGGCGGCCGGGGCGAACAGGGCCCGGTGGACCATGGTGGTGAGGGTGTCGAGGGCGTCCTTGTCGATCGGGTCGCCCATGAACTCGCGCATGAAGTGGAAACGGTCGAGCATGGCCAGCACCGCCATGCTGGTGACCTCCGGGTCGAGATCGCCCGAGGGGTGGGCCGCGGAGATCTGGGAGGCCATGCCCTCGTGGAGGGCGGAGTACATCCGCCGGACCTGGTCACCGACCCCCTGGTCGATGGTGGCGAGGTCGGTCCAGGACCGGAACAGCGGGGCGTAGCGCAACCAGAGGGACGAGTAGCCGCCGATCCAGGTCCGCAGATGGTCCCAGCTCCCGCCGTCGAGGGCGGTGCCCGCCTTCAGCATGGCGTCGTAGGTGAGGCTCGAGGCCTCCGAGGCCGCCTCCATGGTCAGCGCCCGGATCAGGTCCTCCTTGTTGGAGAAGTAGAGGTAGAAGGTCCCATGCGAGGTGTTGGCGATCTTGACCACGTCGTTGACCCGGGTGCCGTGGTAGCCCCGTTCGTCGAACGCCTGCATGGCCGCGTCGAGCAGGTTGCGCATGGTCTGGCGGCCCTGACTCCGCAGTGCCCGCTTGCTGGCGGGAATCCCCACCGCAGGGTCGGCGACCACCAGCGGGGCCACTGCCCCCGCCTTGTTCGCCGGTCGCCGGGGGCGACCACGGCCCTTGCCCGCATCGGTGGTCACAACTCCCCGATCGTACCTCGCCCGGTGGCTAACCTGACACGGTGGTCAGTGTTGGTCGGTTCCATCCCCGGGCATGTCGCCCCGGGTCGGGGACGGCCGAAGGGTGGGTGTGGTGAGCGAGGTCGGGATCACCCTGGCCGAGGCGGTCGAACGACATGTCCGCCCCCGGGACTCGGTGCACGTGATGTTGGGCCACAGCCGCTGGACGGCCGCCGCCCGGGAGCTGGCCCGACAGTTCTGGGGGTCGGATCCGGAGCTCACCCTGGTGATGACCAGCCTCGGCGCCCTCGGCGCCCTCTTCTTCCGGGGCGGCCTGGTCACCCGGGTGGTGACCGCCTACTCCGGGAACAGTTTTCCCACCTACAACCCGAACCCCATCTTCCGGGACGCCTACCAGTCGGGGGCGGTGGCGGTGGAGCACTGGTCGATCCTCACCCTCGCCCAGCGCCTGGAGGCGGCGGCCCGGGGACTCCCGGCCATGGTCACCGGTTCCCTGGTCGGGTCGGACATGGCCGCCAACGACGGCTTCTCCGTCGTCGACTCCGCCCACGGGCCGATCGGGTTGCTGGCCCCGCTGGCTCCGGACGTGGCCCTCTGCCACGCCGCGGTGGCGGACACCCACGGGAACCTGGCCTTCTCGGAACCGCTGCTGGAAGGGGTCTGGGGGGCGTGGGCCGCCCGCCGCGGGGTGGTGGCCACCGTCGACCGGATCGTCGACGATCTCCACGGGCTCGGCCACCGGGTCCGGGTCCCCGCCCACCGGGTGCTGGCGGTGGTGGAGGCGCCGTTCGGGGCCCATCCCGGTGGGCTGTACGCCCCCGGCCTCCCGGTGGAGGGCTACGGCGAGGACATCCCCTTCTGGGTGGAGGCGGCCCAGGCGGCGCGGGGCGACTTCGACGCCTGGGCCAAGGCCACCTGTCTCGACCCCCCCGACCATCAGGCCTACCTCGACCGGCTGGGACCGTCGCGGCTCGACGAGCTCCGGCGCCGGGCCGACCCCTCGTCCTGGCAAGAGGATGCCGCCGCCCACCCGCTGCCCGAAGACCTCCCGGTGAGCGATTGGGAAGTGGCCGCCAGCCTCGGGGCGAGGGAGGTGGAGGCGGTGGTGGCCGCCCACCGGGCCGACGCGGTGCTGGCCGGGGCCGGGGCCGCCGACCTGGCCGCCTGGGTGGCGGTGGGCCGGATGCAGGCGGCGGGGTGGGCCGGGGGGCTGACCGCCGAGCTCGGCCTCTGGCACTACACCCCGACCCCCGCCGACCCCTACATCTTCAACCAGCGGGTCTACCCGGCCACCGTCTTCTTGGCCGACGCCTCCACCGTCCTCGGCATGGTGGTGGGCGGATCCGGCACCGCCACCGTCGGTTGCCTGGGGGCGGCCGAGGTCGACCGGAACGGCAACCTGAACTCCACCCGGCTGGCCGACGGGCGGTTCCTGGTCGGCTCCGGTGGGGCCAATGACGTCGCCACCCGGGCGGCGGCCTGTGTGGTCGTGACCCTGGCCCGGCCCGAGCGGTTGCCGGACACCGTCGGCTACATCACCGCCCCCGGTCACCGGGTGGTGAGCGTGGTCACTGACCGCGGGGTGCTCCGTCGGCTGGACGGGGAGCTCCGGGTGGCAGCGGTCCCGGCCGGCGCCGATCCGGTGGACCGCCGGGTGGCGGCCCTGGTCGCCTCCTGCGGGTGGGAACCGACGGTGGCCCGGACCGTCGAGGAGCTCGATCCGGTCGAGCCGGCCGAAGTGCTGGCGCTCCGGGAGTTCGACCGGACCCGGCTCTTCCTCGGCTAGCGCCGACCTAGAGAGTCGGACGGGCGCCTCGGCCGGCCAGCACCTGCTCCATGGCCCCGAGGGCCTGGTCGGCGCTTCCGGCATAGGCGACATTGCCGTGCTCGAGGACCACTGCATCGGTGGCCAGCTCCAGGACCCGGTCGACCTGTTGTTCGACCACCAGCAGCGCGGTGCCGGCCCCGTTGATCTCCCGGAGCCCCCGATAGACGGCCTCGATCACCACCGGGGCCAGGCCCAGGGAGAGCTCGTCGGCCACCAGCACATGGGGGGGCACCACCAGCACCTTGGCCAGGGAGAGGAGCCGCTGTTGTCCCCCCGACAGCGTGCCGCCGGCCTGCTTGCGACGTTCGCCGAGAATCGGGAACGCCTGGTAGGCGCGCTCCAGCGACGCCGGCACCTGCTTCCGCCCCGCCCGCTGGCGGAAGGCCATCACCAGGTTCTCCTCGACGGTGAGGTTGGCGAAGATGCCCCTTCCCTCCGGAACGTGGGCCATTCCGGCCCGGGCGATCTTGTAGGCGGCCTTGCCGGTGATGTCCTGGCCCCCGAGTCGGATGGTCCCGGCGGTGCTGGGCAGCAGCCCGCTCACCACCCGGGCCACCGTCGACTTCCCGGCTCCGTTCGATCCGAGCAGGGCGGTGACGCTCCCCGCCGCCACCGTGAAGCTGATGTCGAACAGCGCCCGATACGGGCCGTAGGCGGCACTCACGTGGTTGACCTCGAGAGCCGGCGCACCGGGAAGCCCGGCGGTGCCGGCGGCGGTCGACCCGGGGTCGGGATCGGTCATGCGCTGGTCCCGAGGTAGGCGTGGCGGACGTTGGTGTCGGCCATCACTTCGTCGAAGGTCCCCTGGGCGATCACCGCGCCCAGATCCATCACGATGGTCCGGTCCACCACCTCGGCCACCATATGGAGATCGTGCTCGACCAGGAGTACAGCCATGCCCCGCTCCCGCTGGAGGGTCCGGAGCACGTTGGCCAGCTCCTGGGTCTCGGTGAGGTCGAGACCCGAGGACGGCTCGTCGGCCAGCAGCAGGCAGGGCTCGGCGACCAGGGCGCGGGCCAACTCCACCAGCCGGCACGAGCCGAGCCCGAGGGCGGACACCGGCGCCTCCGCCCGGTCGGCGATGCCGACCAGGTCGAGCACCTCGCCCACCCGGGTGATCTCCGCCGAGGTCGGGCGGCTCCGGTTGGCCAGGTCCCGCAACAGCTGCCCATCGGCGCACCGGGCCCGCTCGGCCACCAACAGGTGCTCACGCACCGTCATGTCGGCGAACACCTCCACCCGTTGGTAGGTGCGGCCGATGCCGAGTCGGGCCCGCTGGAAGGTGGGCAACCGGCCCAACGTCGTCCCCTTCAGCTCCACCCTCCCGTCCTCGGGCTGGAGCTGACCGCAGATGCAGTTGAACAGGGTGGTCTTGCCGGCGCCGTTGGGCCCGACCAGACCCACGCTCTCCCCGGTCTCCACCGTGAAGCTCACGTCCCGCACCGCGGCGATGCCCCCGAACGACTTGGTGACCCCGGCCACCGCCAGCAGCGGACTCCCGTCGGGCCCCTCGATCGGAGGGCCGGTCGAGGGGGAGCGGAAGACCTTCGGCACTCTCATGGGCCACCGCCTTCTGTCGCCGCCACACCGGTGAAGGGACCGTCCAGCGATGGCACGCTGATCGGGGGTTTGGCCCCGTTGTCGCTCCCGGGCATCGGAGGCGTCGGGGGGCCCGAGCTGCTTCCGGGGAGGATCAGCCGTTGGAACCGCATCGTCCAGCGGCGCTTCTGGTATTCGAGGATCCCCTCGGGGTGGGCGACGTAGGTGAGCGCCCCGGCGGCGAACAGCACGAAGGTGAGGCCGTTGCCCCCGTACCGGGCGGGCAGATAGGTGAGGACTTGCTGGACCACCACGTAGCCCATGCCGGCCTGGATGGCTCCCTCGATGGCGCTGACCCCGGTGGTGATCACGATCACCACGAAGGCCAGCCCCAGTTGATAGTTGAACTGCATGGCGTTGACCGTCTGTTGCTGGATGACCAGCATGGTCCCGCCGATGCCGGCGACCGCTCCCGACAGGGCGAAGATCTGGATGCGCTGCCAGGTGATGTTGATCCCGATCCCGGCCGCCGCCGTCTCGCTCCCGCGCTGGGCAGCGAGGAACCGGCCGGTGGTGCCGTTGCCGACCAGGGTGACGGCGGCCAGGCAGATCACCAGCACGATCATCAACATGATGAAGAGGTTGTGGCCATTGGCATTGAGGATCCCGAGACCGACCCACTTGTTGGCGACGGTGAGGGCCACGCCGTGGCTGACACCGATCTCGCTGAAGATCGAATTGTCGAAGAACAGGGCGGCGGCGATGGTCATGAGCGCCAACCCCAGGCCCTTCAGCCGGAGCGACGCCAGGGCCAGGATCACCGCCACCGCCGCGGCCAGGATGGCCCCCACCACCGCACCGGCCAGGAAGTTGAGACCCAGGTGGTTGGCCAACTGAGCGGCGGTGAAAGCCCCTACCCCGGCCAACGTGGCCTGAGCTAGGGAGAGCTGGCCGCCCATGCCGGTGATCAGGGTGATGGACAAGAAGATGGTCGAGAAGGCCAGGCCGGAGTTGAAGACGCTCTCCCAGGTCTTCGGCATCCACGACAGCATGGAGACGATGAAGGCGGCGAGGAGCACGTACCAGGCGATCCGGATCACCCGGCTCAGTTGCGGGGCCCGCAGCGACGCGGTGGTGGGGGGTGGCGGTGGGTCGACCGAGGAGAGCGGATCACTGTCGTCGTGCAGCTTGCGCATGCCGGGAACCAACAACAAGGCGAGGACCAGGACGATGAACGGCAACGACGGGAGCACCGCGGCCGACAACGAACTGGTGGCCGGCAGGTAGCCCTGGAGCACGGTGTCGGCCACCCCCATGAGGATCCCGACCAGGGCGGCAATCGGAAAGGAGCGCAGCGCCGCCCAGGCGGCGGCGGCGAAGGCGGCCACCAACAACGTGGCGTAGTCCTGGGCTTGGAGTTGGCCGTAGATGGGGGCGAGGAGGACCCCGGCCAGACCGGCCAGCAGGCTGGACACCGCCCAGGCGGTGGCGATCACCCGGCCGGAGTTCACCCCGTCCAGCTGGACCAGGCGCCGGCTTTCCACCGCCCCCCGCATCTGGAGGCCGAGATTGGTGAACCTCATCAGCACGACCAGGGCGACCAGGACGACCGCGGTGACCACCACCGACGAGAGGTAGATCCCATTGACGGGAGTCTGGGCCACCCGGAAGTAGACGGTATTCGGGTCGAACAGGATGCTCGGGGAGTTGTACTGATTCTGGCTCCCGAACAGCACCGGCAACAGCGCCGGGATGCCGACGAACAGGCTGATCCCGGTGACCAACTTGGCGGTGGTGTTGGTATTGGGGATCTTCCGGAACAGGTAACGGTCGAAGATCAATCCCAGGAGGGGCGCCAGAATGACCACCGAGAGGAGGAAGGCCAGCCAGACCGGAAGCTGCTCGTTCTGGACCAGCTTGGTGTAGACGAAGGCCGAGGTGTAGGCCTGGGCGCCGAAGGCGAAGTTGAAGACGCCGGTGGCCTGATAGGTGAGCACCAGACCCACCGCCACGATGGCGTAGGTGCAGCCATAGGGGATGCCGGGGATGGCAAAGCCGAGGAAGTGCTCCACGCTCCGACGGACCTACGCGGCGACGGGAGCGCACGCCGGGGTGCGCCTGCCGCCCCGGATCCGACCTCTCCCGGAGGGACGTCGGTTGCCGACCGGGGTCACGTCCCTGGGGTCCCGACCGGAGGCGTCGCCAGCGTCGGATTCTTCAGGCTCACGTTCTGATTGAAGCACTCGAAGACCTGGTGGCCGGTGCTGGTCACCGGCACGAACTTGGAGCCCTTCACCACCACGTCGGCCGAGCAGGCCGGGAAGGTCTGGGTGGTGTGCACCTTGGTCCAGTCGGTGGTGGCGCTCAAGCCCCCGGCGGTGAAGTTGGTCAGCGAATTGATCTGGGCGATGACGTTCGCCTGGGTCACGTTGGCGCCGGCTTTCTGGATGCCGGCCCCCAGCAACGAGGCCGACTCCCAACCCTGCAGGGCCTGATCCGAGTTCACGAAATTGGGCTGGTATTTCTGCATGGCGGCGAGGTAGGCCGCCATCCCCGGGTAGACGCCGGGGAAGGAGGTCGTCACCTGGAAGGGGACGTTCCCGTTCACGTTGATGTAGACGCCCTGCATCAGGCCGCTGTACTGACTCAGCAGCGACTGGTCATAGCCGTTGAGCCACAGTTGGTGGACCTTCAACCCGTATTGCTGGATCGCCCGGGCCAGGGTGATGTTGTCGGAGGACTGCATGCAGCTGACCACGAAATCGGTCCCGGTCTGCTGCATTTTTTGCACGGCCGGGGTGTAGTTGCCGCCGAGGCTGGCCGAGAGATCGGTGTAGCTCACCTTGATGCCGGCCTTTTGCAGATTGTTGGCGTCGGCGTTGCAGGCGTTGTACGACGAGGTGATGGCGGAGCCGTAGCTGATCAACGCCACTGACTTGGAGTTTGTCTGCTTCAGCAACCAGGCCACGGGAGCGGCACCGGCGTCGTAGTCCTGGATCGAGCCGCCGGCGGCAAACAGGTTGGGCGGCCCGTTCCAGTTGCCCGACACGTTGTAGCCGAAGGTGGGCACCCCGGATTGGGCGTAGAGGGCCGGACTGAAGAAGAAGGTCGAGATACCCACCGCGAAGACATGGTCCTGATCGAGGAGGGTGTGGGTCAGCTGGGTGAACTGACTCGGATTCGAGCCGTCGTCCAGGTTTTGGCTGAAGGCGAACTTGTGCCCATTGATGCCGCCGGCGGCGTTGGTCGCCTGGAAGTAGGCCTGCATCCCGGGGGAAAAGGCGTCGAAGTCGGCGGCGATGGAGCCGGTGAGGGTGGAGATGGCGCCCACCACGATGGTCGATCCGGCCGGACCTCCGGAGGTGGTGGGCGTAGAGGACGTAGAGGCGGCGGTCGTGGTGGTGCTCGAGGAGGCGCTGGGCCCGGAGTTGGAACAACTGGCCAGCAGTCCGGCGGCCAGTAGCGCGGCGGTGGCGGCCCCGGCCATCCGCGTCGTGGTTTTCGTCACGTCTCGCATGCTCCCCCTACCCTCACCTCATCGCACCATGGTGCGAGCCGGTACCATCTTGCCTCTCCCCGAGGTCCGGCGGGCGGCGCGTCGTGACGTCACCGTTTGCCGGTCCTCACGGCATTGGAGATGCACTGTACCTCGCTTCGCGGGTCCGTTCTATGATACGCGTGTCAGGCATCGCCAGGCCGGTGATTGGCCAGGTGAACGGGCCCAAACGCAGGGGCCCGCCGACCGCCTGACACCGTCATGAGGCAAGTCCGAGGTGACCACCGGTTGTCGCCGAAACTCGGGCCGGCCGGGGTCGGACGATGGTCGGAAGAGTGAGGCACGAGAGGAGCCGACATGGTCAGCAACGGTCGCGAGGCGGTCATCGTCGACGTGGTGCGCACCACCTTCGGGAAGCGCAACGGCGCTCTGGCCAACTGGCACCCGGTCGACCTGCTTGCCTTCGCCCTCACCGAGTTGGTGCAACGCACCGGCGTCGACCCCGAGCGGATCGATGACGTCATCGGGGGTTGCGTGACCCAGGCCGGGGAGCAGAGCACCAACGTGACCCGCAACGGGTGGGTGGCCGCCGGTCTGCCCCAGACGGTGCCGGCCACCACCGTCGACCGGCAGTGCGGTTCTTCCCAGCAGGCGGCTCACTTCGCCGCCGCCGGGGTGGTGGCCGGCCACTACGACCTGGCCATCGCCTGCGGGGTGGAGGTCATGAGCCGGGTCCCCCTGGCTTCGAACGCCCGCGGCGGCACCGGCCCGTTCCCGCCGTCCTTCCTGGAGGCGATCGACGGGCGGCTCTGGGCCCAGTTCCGGGTGGCCCAGGTGCTGGCTGACCGGTGGGGCGTCACCCGGGAGGAGATGGACGCCTTCTCCCTCGAGAGCCACCGGCGGGCGGCCCTGTCCACCGACTCCGGTCACTTTGCCCGGGAAGCGGTTCCGGTCCCGATCAAGAACGAGGACGGTTCGTTCTCCGGAGCCCGGCTCGAGGCGGACGAGGGGATCCGCCGGAACGGGTCCCTCGAATCGCTGGCCGGCCTGGCCCCGGCCCAGAGCTGGGAGCCGGAGACCGCCCTCGACATCACCGCCGGGAACTCGTCCCAGATCACCGACGGGTCGGCGGCCATGCTGATCGCCGAACGATCAGTGGCCGAAGCGCTGGGCCTGCCCATCCGGGCCCGGTTCGCCCACTTCGCGGTGGCGGCCGAGGACGCCGCCATCGTGCTCTCCGCCCCGGTGCCGGTCACCCATCGCCTGCTCGAGCGCTCCGGCATGAAGATCGCCGACTTCGACGCCATCGAGTGCAACGAGGCCTTCGCCGCCATCGCCCTCATGTGGATGAAGGCGTTCGATCCCGACCCGGAGTTGTTCAACCCCCGCGGCGGTGCCATCGCCATCGGGCATCCGCTGGGGGCCAGCGGGGTCCGGATCCTCGGGACGATGCTCAACCACCTGGAGGCCACCGGGGGCCGTTACGGCTTTCAGACGATGTGCGAGGGCGGCGGCCAGGCCAACGCCACCGTCATCGAGCGCCTGTCCTGAGTTTCGGTCAGCGGTCGGTCGTCGATCGAAATCCGGCCCATCACGGGGCACGCTGAGTCGTGAGGTTGTTCGTGGCGCTATGGCCCGACGAACCGACGCGGACCCGCCTGGCGGCGTTGGATGTGGGGTCGGGGCCCGGCCTCCGGGTGGTCCGACCGGAGCAGTGGCACATCACCCTCCGATTCCTCGGGGAGGTGGAGGACGCCATGGTGCCCGAGTTGTCCTCCGTCCTCGAGCGGGCGGCGGCGACCATGCCCGGCGCTGTCCGGTGCCGGCTGGGACCGGGCACGGCCTGGTTCGGCGGCGACCGGGTCCTGCAGATTCCGGTGGCGGGCCTCGAGGTGCTGGCGGATGCCGTGCGGGTGGCGACGCTCCCGGTGGTGCCCGAGGCCGGCGATCGAGTCTTGGCTTTCCACGGCCATCTCACTGTCGCCCGCTCGAAGGGTCGTCGGGATGGGGCCGCCGAGCGACGCGCCCTCGCCGGGATCCCCTTCGACGCCGCCTTCGAAGTCGGTTCCTTCGACCTGGTGGCCTCCCGGCTCACTGACGATGGCCCGCGCTACACCCCGTTGGCCAGCTTCACCCTCCCGGAGTGAACGCGCCGGTGGGGTCCGCCCGGCGTCAGCGTGCAGAGGGTCGGTGACTCAGCGGACCTCGTACCACTCGTAGCGGAGGCGGCTGCCGTCGAGCTCCCCCTTGCCGACCGCTTGGACGGCGTTGAGCCAGAGGTAGCGGGGGTCGGCGGTTTCGAACCGGGGTGCCACGTAGATCGGCGAGTTCCCGGGTCCGCCACTCAGGTCGGTCCTCCCCTGGTACTGGGCGAGGACGATGGCGCCGTCGTGGGTCTGGATGGTGCAGCGCACGTCGATCGACCCGACCGGTCCGGAGACGGTCACCCAGTCGGCACCGGCCCGGCCGAGCATGGTGCCTTGGAGACGGTCGCCCTCGACGGTCAACTCCAGGACTTCGTAGATGAGCCGGACTCCGGCGGGTCCCTCGCCGACCATGATCGGTTCGGCCAAGGTCACGTCGATGGTGCACAGCGGAATCAAATCGACGGTCATCCTCGAAACGGTAGTTGGTCAGCTCCGGCCCGGAGCGAAGCTGGTCAAGGACAGGGTATTGCCATCCGGGTCGGTGAACCAGGCGACGGCGTCACCGCCGGGTGTCGCCCAGATCCCCTTCGGATCCTGTTCCATGCCATCGAACCGACGGAAGGTGATGCCCGCCGAGACCAGGGCATCGACGGTGGCGCCGATGTCGGCAACCTCCCATCCGGCGATGGTGAAGGGCTGGGGGCGGAGGTCGGGCACCGGGGTCAGCCGCAACAGGGTGCCGTTGGCATCGAGGACGACTGCGTAGGGGTTCTCGTTGGTGACCGACAGCCCCAAGGTCGAGCAGTAGAACTCGCGAGCCGCCGCCAGGTCGCGGACCGGGATGAAGGCCATCAACCGAGCATTGGTCAACATGACCGAATGATCGGCTCTCGATTTACCGGCCGGTCCAGACCGGCTGTCGCTTCTCCGCGAACGCCCTCGGTCCCTCTTTGGCGTCGTCGCTGCCGAAGACCTCCCCGGCCAGCTCCGACTCGATGCGGTAGGCCTCCCGCATGTCGGTGGCCAGTCCCCGCAGCACCGATTCCTTGGTCTTCCGGACCGCCAGCGGGCCGTTGGCGGTGATCCGTCGGGCATAGTCCCTCGCCCGCTCCATCAGCAGCTCGGCGGTGGTGACTTCGTTCAACAGGCCCATCTCGAAGGCCTTGTCCGCCCCGATCCGGTCGGCACACAGCAGGAATTCCATTGCCGCCGGGAAGGGGATCTGGCGGGGGAGCCGGACGGTGGTCCCCCCACCGGCGAACAACCCCCGTTTGGGCTCCAGCACCCCGAAGGTGGCGGTCGACACCGCCACCCGGATGTCGCAGCCGCCGAGCATCTCCATGCCACCGGCTACGCAGGTTCCGTTGATGGCGGCGATGATCGGCTTGTAGAGCTTCACTCCCCGGAGCACCGCCTTCATGCCGTCATCGAGGCTGTACCCCCCGATGGTGCTCACCTCGCCGGCCTTGATCTTCTTCTGGTGCTCGGTGATCTGGGGGATGTAGGTCTTCAGGTCGGCGCCGACCAGGAAGGAGTCCTTGACCCCGGTGATGATCGCCACCCAGGCATCCTCCTCCTCCCCGAACCGGTCCCAGGCACTCCGGAGCTGGAAGAAGTGCTCCATGTCCATGGCGTTCTTCGCCTCGGGCCGGTCGATGGTGATGAGGGCGACGTGTTCGTCGTCGACCTGGTAATGGATCGGCACCGGTCAGTCGTCGGGGGAGTTCTTGGTGGCGAAGTTCTTCAGGTCGGTGGCGGTGGTCCCCATGGACCGGGCCTTCCCCGACCGGGCCATGAGGCTGACGTCGACGTCGGTGGCCTCCGCCCGCAACGCCCCGACGGTGCACTGCTCCCGGGGTCGGACCGCGAACGGGTCGAACTTGAAGTGGCGCATGGCGTTCAAGTGGGTGATCTTGTTGATCTCGTCATCGGGCACATCGGCCAGGTATTTCATCGCCATCTCCGGAGCATTGGGCCAGGTGGAGTCGGAGTGGGGGTAGTCGCACTCCCAGGTGATGTTGTCCATGTTCAGGTAGTGACGGTTGGCCACCCCGAAGGCGTCATCGATGAAACAGGTGATGACCCGCTCCTTGAACAGCTGGCTGGGGAGCATGTCCCCGAAGTCCTGGCCGGTCCAGGCGTGGTGGTGCTCGTAGACGTAGTCGACCCGCTCCAACAGGTAGGGGATCCAGCCGATCCCCCCTTCGGACATGGCGATCCGGAGGTCGGGGAACTTCCGCAGCACCGGCGACCACAACAGATCGGCGGCGGCCTGGACGATGTTCATGGGCTGGAGGGAGATGAGCACGTCGATCGGGGCCTCGACCGAGGTGATCACCAGCTGGGAGGAGGACCCGATGTGCATGCAGACCACGGTGCCCTCGTCGGAGCAGGCCTGCCAGAACGGGTCCCAGCTGTCGGAGTGGAGGCTGGGCCAACCCAGCTTCTCCGGGTTCTCCGAGAAGGTCACCGCGTGGCATCCCTTTTTGGCCACCCGCTTGACTTCCGCCGCGGCCAGGTCGGCGTTCCAGATGGCGGGCAAGGAGAGAGGGATGAAGCGTCCAGGTGCCGCGCCACACCACCCTTCGATGTGCCAGTCGTTGTAGGCCTGGATCATGGCCAGGGCCACGTCCTTGTCCTCGGTGCGGGCGAACAGCTGCCCGCAGAACTGCGGGAAGGAGGGGAAGTTCATCGACCCGAGCACCCCGTTGGCGTTCATGTCCCGGATCCGCTCCTTCACGTCGAAGCAGCCGGGCCGCATCTCGGCGAGCGAGGTGGGCTCGATGCCGTACTCCTCGGGCGGGCGGCCGACCACCGCGTTGAGCCCGATGTTGGGCATCTCGTTGCCGTCGTAGGTCCAGACGTCGGTGCCGTCCGGCTTCTTGATCATCTTGGGGGCCAGGTCCTGGTACTTGGCCGGGAGCCGACCCTCGAACATGTCGGGTGGCTCGACGATGTGGTCGTCCACGCTTACCAGAATGAGATCCTCGGCACGCATTGGCATCCTCCCCTGTGAGATCCGCGGCCAGCGGCCAGACCGGTGAAGCCTGACGCCGACGTCATGCAGACTAGCCATCGTCCGGGCCGGTGGCGATTCAGAGGCGGCGGCCCGGGGCGGCCGTTTACAGGTGGGCGGCGTTGCCGCCGTTCCCGTCCGGGGAGATGGTCACGGTGCGGCCGATCATTTCCTCCGACTCGGCTGCCTCCAACCCGGCGGGGTCGGTCATCCGGGCGTAGCCGCGGGCGGTGGCGCCGGGCTCGGCCGGGGCGCCCGCCACGTCGCAGACGAGCACCGCCGACTCGGGGCTGCCGTCCCGACCGTGGACCACCGAGTAGCTGGCCACCGTGGCCGGCCCCTCGAACGACTCGACGATCGGGGTCTGCTCCATCGCCGCCCGGGCGGCGATGGCGGCGTCGTCGGGCGGGGTCAGCGATCCGGGGGTGGTCGAATAGGTGGCGAAGATGTGCTTGTTCATGTGCATCCCCACCCCGCTGACCAGTCCCAGGGATCCGGGATCGGCCCGGAGGGCGTCGACCATCGTCGCCAGCGAGTGGGTGAGGTAGTTGCTGCCGGGACCGCCGTGGTAGGCCAGCCCCCCGGTGACGGTGACCGGACGGTCGGGCCCGACGGCGGGATCGGCGCTCCGGGCGGCGGCCGGGTCGATGCCCAGCGCGTCGAGGGCGAACTCGATCGAGCTGGCGAAGCAGGAGTAGAGGTCGAGATGGCCGATGTCGTCCACCCCGACTCCCGCCCCTTCCAAGGCGGCGGCGCCGGCGGCCGCCATCGCCCCCGACCGCCAGAGGTCCGTCCGTTGGGCGACCGCCGGCGGGTCCTCGGCGTAGCCCCATCCCCGGAGGTAGACCCGCCGCTCGTCCGGCACCCCCAGGGAGTCGGCGGTGGCGTCGCTGGCCACCAGTACCGCCGCGGCCATGTCCACATCCATGATGGCGGTCATCAACTTCGAGTACGGGTAGCCGACCATCCGGTTCTCGGCGGTCGGCCCGATGATCTCCTCCACTCCCCGGGCGATGGGGAACCAGGCCTCGGGATTGGCCGCCGCCACCGCCGTCAACGGGGAGAGCAACTCGCCGAGCGAGCGCCGGTACGCCTCCAGCCCGGAATCGAGATGGGCCCGACGGGCGTTCTCGAACAGCGCGAAGGTGAGCCAGGCCTCGAAGACCCGGTGGGTCACCTCGCCGGGATGGGGGAAGACGTCGAGGGGGAACGGACGCCGTTCGGCCGGCGGAAAGCTCCAGGCCGGCTTCCGCCCCTCTTTGGCCAGCCGGCGCTTGGTGGCCAGGGCCTCGCTGCCCACCACCAGGGCCAGATCCAGGTCGCCGCCCAGGATGTCCTTGGCGGCGTTGGACACCAGGGTCTGGGGAACGTTGCCCCCGATCCCCGAGTAGTTGGCCACCTTGGGGTCGGCTCGCAGATTCTGGGCCAGCCGCCGTGGCGGGTCGTCGTACTGCCAGGTCTGGCAGTAGACGACGTCGATCCGCTCGACCCGCTCGATGGCGCCGGGATGGCCGGTGTCGGCATCGGCGAGCCGCGCCACCTCCTCCCACATGGCCAGGGGCTCCGGCGCCCCGTCCGGACCGCAGTCCTCGGGGTGCCAGGTCCGCCGGCCCACCCCGATCAGGCAGGGCTGCCGCGGGTCCCGCTGGACGGGGGAGGCCATGGTTGGCTTCAGGACTGCCGGGCCCGGCCCGGCAGCTTGATGGCCCGGTCGGCGATGATGTTCTTCTGCACCTCGGTCGAGCCGCCGCCGATCGTCGAGTACCGCTGGAAGGAGTAGAGCCGGGTCCACTTGCCCCGGTCCACCGCGTCGGCCCCACCCCGGGCCAGCAGTCCGGCCGGGCCGAGCAGGTCGACCGCCAACTCCGCCAACGTCTGGGCCAGCATCGACCACTGCAGCTTCGAGAACGGGACCTCGGGCCAGTTCTTCTCTCCCCGCATCACCTTGCTCAGCGCCCGGTAGACGAGCAGGCGGGTCAACTCGATCTCGGTCCAGGCCCGGGCCAACCGGTCGGCCATCACCGGATCCTCCAGCGCCTCGGGATTGAGGGCGCGGGCGGTCTCGATCATGGCCCGCAGGTCGGCGGCCAGGCTGGTGATCTGGCCGGCGATGCCGACCCGCTCGAAGCCCAGGGTGCTCATGGCCACCATCCAGCCTTCGCCCTCGCCGCCCAGCCGGCTGTCGACCGGAACCTTGACGTCCCGGAAGTACACCTCGTTGAACATCTCCTCGCCGGACATGTCCCGGATCGGCCGGCATTCCACCCCGGGCGACTCGAGGTCGACGATGAAGGCGGTGATGCCTTCGTGCTTGGCTCCCCGCTCGATGGCGGTGGGATCGGTGCGGAACAGGAACAGGCCCCACTTGGCCAGGTGGGCGGTGGAGATCCAGATCTTCTGCCCGTTGACCAGGTAGTGGTCGCCGCTGTCGTCGAGGATGGCCAGAGTGCGGAGGTTGGCCAGGTCGTTCCCGGCGTCGGGCTCGGAGAACCCCTGGCACCAGTGGTCGTCGCCGTTGATGATGTTCGGCAGCCAGCGGTTCTTCTGCTCCTCGGTTCCCCACTGGATGAGCATCGGGCCGATCTGCCAGATCCCGTTGGTGTTGAACATCCCCGGTGTCCGGTACTCGGCCATCAACTCGGAGTAGATGAGCCGCTGCACCGCGGTCGTCTCCCGGCCCCCCCACTCGGTCGACCAGTGGACCGCCGCCCAACCGCCCTCGTTCATGAGCCGCTGCCACGCCTTGCGCCGCTCCTGGGACGGCACCCCGGCCACCCGCTGCTCGTCGTCGTCGGTCTCGATCAGAAACCGCTCGAGATGTTCGTCGAGCCAGCCCCGCAGCTCGTCACGGAATGCCTCGTCCTCTGGGGCCAGGGAGAAATCCACGGGCCGAAGCCTACCCAAGGAGCTTCGTTGTCAATGGGTGAGGTGGTGCCGGGGTGGTCAGTGGCTGAGGCGGGGTGGTCAGTGGCTGAGGCTGGGTGGTCAGTGGCTGAGGCGGGGGGGAATCGGGTCCGCCGGCACGCTGGGCGGGTTGGGCGCGGACGTGCGCGGTTGGTACCGGGGGGCCAACAGGTCTCCGCCCGGGCCGCCGTCACCCTTGAAGGCGGCGATCACCGTCGAGTGGGACAGGGAGTAAGCGCCGACGCAGAGGATGAGCAGTGAGAAGGCCTCGAGGGGCCCTCGGGCCCCCGCCGTCTGGAGGTTGTCGCCGAACAGGGCGATGCCGATGGCGATGCTGACCAGGGGATCGATCAGCACGATGGCGGTCTGCGACGCCCCGATGGGCCCGGCATGGAAGGCGTTCTGGGTGAGGAACACCGAGGCGCCGCCGAAGGTGGCCAGCGCGTAGGTCTGCCAGTGCCAGAAGATGCTCACCCAGTCCTGGGCGAAGAAGTGGGAGACCACCTTGGTCATGGCGGCGGTGAAGGCGTACCCGATGGCGGCGGAGGTGCCGAACATCGAGGCGCGCCACCACCTCGGTCCGCGGAGGGCGAGGACGATGGTGATGATCATGGCGGCGACGCACGCCCCACCGACGAGGATCCAGTCGAGATTCTCGGGAAGTTGGTTCCCGCCGATGGGGGCGGCGAACACCAAGAAGCCGGCGAGCCCGGCCGAAGCCATCCCGACCCCCAGCCACTCGCGGGCGCCGACCCGGTAGCCGAACCGGGTGGAAAGGATGAAGACCAAGAAGAGGATCTCGGTGACCAGGATCGGCTGGACCTGGCTCAGCCGTCCGAAATGGAGGGCCAGTGCCTGGAGGATGAACGAAACGATCATCAGGCCGAAACCGGCCAGCCACACCTTCCGCTTCAGGGCGTGGGCGAGGAGGCTCAGCCGGAGGGTGTCCTCCTCTTTGGCGTCCTCTACCCCCATGCGCTGGAGCACACTGATCACTGCGTTCGAGAAGGCCGCCCCGAGGGCAAGAAAGAAGACCATGGAATTTCCCTCAGTGTAGAAGGGGCCATCCCTAACCTGTGCGAATCCTTGGAACCGGCTTGGTCCTGTCACCGGGGTAGACGGACGGCATCGGTCTAGGCTGACGGGGTTGTCAGGGTCGGGTGGGGTGGCCACCGGCCGAGACCCATAGGAAGGCTACGCAGGCAAGACATGGACTTCACCTACGACGCCGAACAAGAGGCGCTCCGGGATGTGGCCCGACAGGCCATGGACCGCGAGGTCGGTGGCGCTCGGCTGCGGGAGATGGCCGACGATCCCGACGGGATCGACCCCGCCCTCTGGACCACGCTGGTCGACCTGGGCTGGACCGGCCTGGTGATCCCCGAGGCCCTCGGGGGAGCCGGGGCCGGGCTCTCCGAGCTGTGCATCGTCCTGACCGAGACCGGTCGGGTCCCCCTCCCGGGGCCGTTCTTCTCCTCCGCGGTGATGGCCACCCTGGCGGCCAAGGCGCTCGGCGCCGACGATCTGCTGGCGGACCTGGCCACCGGGCGCACCCGGGGGACCGTCGCCCTCCACGAGTTCGGCCACGGAGACCCCCTCGCCAACCTGCGCACCCGGGCCCGACGGAAGGGGCCGACCTGGGTCCTGGAGGGATTGAAGCCGTTGGTCCTCGACGGCCACACCGCCGACTGGGCCATCGTGGTGGCTGGCACCGAAGAGGGTCGACGCTCGTTCCTGATCGAGAACCCGGACGGCGAGCCGGTCCCGGCTCTCGATCCCACCCGGAAAGTCGCCCGCCTCGATCTGCGGGAGCGCCCCTGCGTGCCGATCGGTCCCGCCGGCAACCAGGCCTCCATCTGGCACCGGGTGCTGGACGACACCTCGGTGGCGTTGGCCGCCGAAACCCTCGGGACCGCCGACCGGGCATTGGCGCTCGCCATCGGGTACACCACCGAGCGGGTGGTGTTCGATCAGCCGGTGGCGTCGTTCCAAGTCGTCAAGCACAAGATCGTCGACATGTTCCACCAGATCGAGATGGCCCGGGTGGCGGTGCAGTTCGCGGCGTGGGCCTCCGACGCCGAAGACCCACAACGGCAACGGGCCGCCGCCATGGCCGCCGGCTACACGGCGGAGGCGGCGATCAAGGTCACCGGCGAGGACATCCAGCTGCACGGTGGAGTCGGTTTCACCTGGGCCAACGACGCCCATTTCCTGTTCAAGCGGGCCAAGCAGAACGACGTGCTGATGGGCGGACATGCCTCTCAGCGCAAGCGGTTGGCCGCCATGCTCCTCGACACCGCCTGACCGGTGGGCTGATCGATGGCCGATGCTGCTGCTGATGCTGATGCTGCTGCTGATGCTGCTGCCGAACGGGCGCAGTTCATCAATGGGCTGCCCAAGGCCGAGCTCCATCTCCACATCGAGGGGACCCTCGAGCCGGAGATGATGTTCGCGCTGGCGGCCCGCAACCAGGTCGCCCTGCCGTATCCGGACATCGCTGCAGTCCGGCGGGCCTACGTGTTCGACGACCTTCAGTCGTTCCTCGACCTCTATTACGCCGGATGTGCGGTGCTCGTCACCGAGCAGGATTTCTACGAGCTCACCACCGCCTATCTGAGCCGGGCCGCCGCCCAGGGGGTCACCCACGCCGAGATCTTCTTCGATCCGCAGACCCACACCGACCGGGGTATTGCCTTCGCCACGGTCATAGCCGGGATCCATCGGGCCCTCGAAGACGGGCAGCGCCAGTGGAACATTTCCTGGCGCCTCATCCTCTGCTTCCTCCGCCATCTGAGCGAGGACGCGGCGATGGCGACCCTCGAGGAGGCCCTGCCGTTCCGGGAGGTGATCACCGCCGTTGGCCTCGATTCCGGCGAGCTCGGGAATCCTCCGTCGAAGTTCGAGGCCGTATTTCGTCGGGCCCGGGGGGAGGGCTTTCTGGCCGTGGCCCACGCCGGCGAAGAGGCCGGTCCCGATTACATCTGGGAGGCCCTCGATCTGCTCCAGGTGCGTCGGATCGACCACGGGATCCACTGCTCGCAGGACCCGCGGCTCATGGACCGACTCCGGGACGAGCAGGTTCCCCTGACCGTTTGCCCGCTGTCCAATGTGCAGCTCGGAACGTTCCCTGACCTCGCCCACCACAACCTGGCGACGCTGCTTCGCTACGGGTTACGGGTCACGGTCAACTCTGACGACCCCGCCTACTTCGGTGGGTACGTCGCCGACAACATGGTGGCGTCGGCTGCAGCACTCAACCTCAGCCAAGACGAGCTGGTCCAGTTGGCCCGCAACTCGTTCCTCGCCTCCTTCCTGGACGAGGAGGAGACCAGCCAACGGCTGTCGGAGATCGAGCGATACGTCGGCTGACGGCGGCTAACGGTTTCTGATTGAGGTCCACTTTCTGTCATGTCGGCTGTCACGGGCCGTCTGGAATCGGGGTGGTGTAACCGGCCCTACGGGCTCATCGGGTGTTACACCCTCCTGGAAGAATTGGCGTCATGAAGGTCGATGCCCCGGCGGGTCTCATCTACCAGTTGAATCGGTCGAATAGCCCCGATCGTTGTTACACCCTCCTGGAAGAATTGGGCGCATGAAGGTCGATGAACTCCGAGGCTTCATGGACGAGTTGATCGCCGAGGGCCCCGTCTCGGTCCCGAAGCGGGTCGAGACCGTACTGCAGGAAGCCAACCGGTTGATGGCGTACGCCACCGCCTCGGTGGCGGAGTTGGACACCTGGGGGGAGTACAGCGCTGACGGGGCCCCGAACGCCAAGGCCTGGGTGGCGACCACTGGGCACCTGCCGAACGGCGAGGCGGGTCGGATGGTGAAAAGGGGCCGGGCGAAGAACCAGATCCCGAGGTGCTGGGAGGCGTGGCGAAACGGGGAGATCACCTCGGCCCACTTCGACGTCATCTTGAAGCTGCGCAACCCCCGGACCGAAGACGCTCTGGACCGGGACGAGGAGATGCTCCTCGACCAGGCCCGCAAGCTCCGGTTCGAGCACTTCGTGAAGTCGGCCGCCTGCTGGGAGCAGATGGCCGACCCCGACGGCACCGAGGAGGCGGCCGAGGAGAAGAGGAACCGGAGGGACGCCTATCTGGTGCCCACCCTCGACGGGATGTACTTCGGGAGGATGACCTTGGACCCGATCTCGGGGACGATCCTCTTCAATGAACTGGACCGGCTGGAGCGGGCGTTGTTCGAGGAGGAATGGGAAGAGGCGAAGATGAGGCTCGGCTTCGAGCCGACCGTCAACGACCTGTCGAGGACCCCGGGCCAACGCCGGGTGGATGCCTGGGTCGAAATGGCCACCCGGTCACGAACCGCCCCCGAGCACGGCCGGCGACCTGACCCCCTCTTCAGCGTCCTGATCGACTTCCCAACACTTTGTGGACGGACCTGTGAGCTGGCCCAGGGCATCGCCATCACCCCCGGCAGCCTGGTTCCCTGGTTGGACCGGGCCGACTTCGAGCGGGCCATCTTCGAACCCCCCGACCGGGTCCAGGTCAGCGAGACAGACAGATTCTTCACCGGGGCGACGAGACGGGGCCTCGAGCTCCGGGACCGCCAGTGCACCCACCCCTACTGCGACCGGCCGGCGGCCATCTGTGAGGCCGACCACATCCAGCCCTACTCCGAAGGTGGGCTCACCATTCAGGAAAATGGCAGGGTGCTCTGCGGATACCACAACCGCCTCCGGAATCAACGGCCACCCCTCAGGGAGTAGGGCGCCCCTGCCGCCCGACCCAAGCCCAGGGTTGTCATCCTCCGAGTTCCTATTGGGACAGAGGGCTCTTCGATTGTTCGATGTTGGGAAGCAGTTCATCGGTAGCCGCGCGCCGCGCTACTACTCAAGCTCGTCCGCGTTGAGCGAACCGAAGCGAATCCCCAAACAAAGCGAAACAACTAGCCGCAGTGTTCAGAAGACGGTGGCACGTCGAGCGCAGGATTGGCACCGAAGAACCCGACGGGAACCAGATGGAACCCGCAATACTCGACCGGCATCACCGGCCAATCCTCCGGGCGGGGAACGTGGGTGACCCCGAACGTGTGCCAGGCGACGATCTCGGTATCGGTGAGCGGCCGGTCGGCGGCGGTCCACAGCGGCAACCCATCGCCGCCGGGGTGCTGGTTCGGGTAGTCCCCGGCGCCCCGCTTCTCGTCCGGCTCGTACTGGGTGACCCAGAGATTGTGCTGGGCAAAGCCAGCCCGCTTGCCGACGCTGGACTCCGGGTGGGCCATCAAGATGGGGGTAGCTCCGGGAACCAGCTTGTAGGCGACCGGTTGGCCCAGGCGATTGAAGACGGACGGGTTGACGAACTTCCAGTGGCGGGTAGACGCCGCGTCGACATCCCGTCGGGCTTGCAGCTCCGACTCGAGGAGGGTGGCGACCGGCAGGAAGGCGTTGGCATAGGGATTGTCGTCCCCGAGCGGCAGCGCCTGGCACGAAACCTCGTAGACCTCGTTGACCGGACCGTCCACCTCCATGTCGAGGCGGGCGCAGAACAGGTGTTGGTGGACGGGAGCGGCCAGCCCGGGAGCGACGACGGTAGCGAACGGCGTCGGGTCCCCAACGCCCACCGCCTGGGTGGAGAGGATGCCGGTCAGCTTCACCTCCAGCTGGATGGTGCCATCGAGATAGAAGTACCAGTAGAAGCCGTACTCGTAGTTGCCCACCGTGGCGATGGACGACACCACCAGCCGCCGCGACCGTCGCACCTCGGTGCGTCCGACGTGGAGGTCCTGGTGCTTCCAGAGGATGCCGTAGTCCTCCTCGTGGATGCAGATGGCGTTGGCAATGACATAGGGCGAGCCCTGCTCACTGGACAGGGTGGCGTCGAGGTAGGCGATCTCCCCGAGGCAGTCGCAACCCAGAGTGAGGGAGTTGGCCATCCGCCCGAGCCCCCACTCGCCGACGTCGAAGGCGTTCTTCCAGCCGTGCAGCGGTCCCGGGTCACCGTAGGGGACCACCATCTCGGTGATGGAGGCCCGGTGCAGGATCGGCCGGATGTGCTCGCCGTCCTGGTAGCCGACGGTATGCAGGACCAGCCCGTCGTGGGGGTCCATCGATACCCGCAGCGACCATCGTTGCCACAGGACCAGGTTGCCCTCGATGGTGAAACTCACTCCTTCGGGCTGGGTGATTTCCAGGGGACGCAGGTCGCTCCGTAGCGGTTGGTGGTCCTCGGGGTAGTAGCTGCCGGATTCCTTCGGCAGCGGGACGACGCCGTAGTCGAGGACTTCGAGGACCTCGCCCCGGGCGGAGTCCACCGTCGCCACCACCCCCTCGATGGGGCGGGCATACCCGTTGTCGGTCGGGGACTCCCGGTAGTACGACAGGCATCGGGCGATGCGTTTGTTCTCTTCGAGCGCACTGCCGAAATTGCCGGTCGGCCACGGATCGATCTGCACCTTCTCGAAATCGGTGATGCCCCGGAGGCGCATGGCCTTCTGCCAGTCCGGATCCGCCTTGAGGGCGTCGATGGCCCGCATCGACTCCTCGAACAGCAAGGCGGGACGGACGTCCGACCGCACCTCCCACGAAACGATCTCGCCGGCCGGGAAGGCGACGACGGCTTCGATGACGCTGCTCTCCGGACCGGGCACGATCACCAGGCTCACCCGACGCTCGACCGGGTCGCCGGCCCGGTAG
>DATARI010000217.1:0-6539 GCA_036264255.1 Acidimicrobiales bacterium
GTGCGGCCGAAGACGCCGCCGCCGCGGTGGTCGCCGAGATCGAGCCGGCGGCAGCGCGGTTGGCTCGCTTCGACGGGGAGGAAAAACTCTTCCGCCCCTACGCCGCCGGAGGGGTGCTCGACCATCAGGTGCTCAACTCCGCCGCCGTCTCCTACCTCGTCGCCCACGAATACACCTGCGTCCTCTGGAACAGCCTGCCCCGCGACTGGGAGGATCCCAAAGGGTGGCCAGAGCGAGCATGTGCCGACGTCGCCGGCCAACCCTGGACGGTGGTCGTCCTGCACGACGTGGGCACCGGAGCCATGAAGCAACTCCCCCACTTCCTCGATGCCTTAGCCGACATGGGGGCGGAGGTCCGGCCGGACTTCCCGGAGTCGTGCCTTCCCATCCGGAGAGGCCACGTCGAGCACGACTTGTCATCGTTATTGCCAACCAGCTGATCAGAGTGAGCGTAAACATGTCCACGACCACGCCCGGGCCGATGCGCCTCCACCACAACGCATTCATTACGGACGATCAAGAGGCCACCCGGAAGTTCTACGAGGACGTCATCGGCATGCCCCTGGTGGCCACGTGGGCGGAGAAGGATGTTCTCTTCGGGGCGGAGCGGACCTACTGCCACACCTTCTTTGCCCTGGCGGATGGGAGCGCTCTGGCCTTCTTCCAGTTTGCCGACCCCGCCGACCAGGACCTGTTCAAGACCGCCTTCGAGCCCAGTCCCTTCCGTCACATCGCCCTGGCCGTGGATGAGGATACGCAGGACCAGATCAGGAAGCGCATCGCCGAGGCCGGCATCACCGCGCCCGGCACCTTCCTGCTCGAGCACGGCTACTGCGTCTCGCTCTACGTGGCCGACCCCAACGGGCTGCTCCTCGAGTTCACCGTGGACCACCCCGACGTCAAGACGATCAACGAGGTGCGAAAGACCAGTGCCCGAGAGGACCTGGCCCGTTGGCTGGCGGGCGACCACACCAGCAACAACACCTACCGTTAGGCCACTGGGGTCAGGGCGTAAGAGCCCACCCTTTTGGGACCACGAAGCATTGCCGAAAGTCGCCTCTGACCAGCGGATGGAGTGGGATTCGAACCCACGGAAACTTGCGTCTCACGGCTTTTCAAGAGCCGCGCATTCGTCCACTCTGCCATCCCTCCGGACGCCCGTCAGGGTAGCCGCGGTGTCCCCCACCCGGCGGCGGTCAGCGTGAGCGGTTGGGAGTATCCGAAGGCTTCACCTGGGCCCGCAACCCGTCTATCCAGGCATCGGCTTGCGCCCAGGCCGCGTCCGCCTCCCGACGGATCGCCGGGCCGGCCGCCCCCGCCGCCGGATAGGAGCCGAGATACTTGACCCCGGCCAAATCGGCGTGCAGGTCCCGCAGGCAGTCGGCAATCACCTCGTCGGCAATGTGACCCTCGAGGTCGACGATGAAGCAGTAGTCGCCGAGCGCCTTTTTGGTCGGGCGCGACTCCAGCTTGGTCAGGTTGATATTGCGGGCGGCGAACTGACCGAGGATGCCGTACAGACTTCCGGGATGGTCGGCGCTCTGGAAGCAGGCGATGCTGGTCCGATCGTGGCCGGTCGGCGCCGGGATGCCGTGGCGGGCGACCGACACGAACCGGGTCTGGTTCTCGGGATGGTCCTCGACGTCCTCGACCAGGATCTCCAACCCGTAGAGCGAGGCAGCCAACCGAGGAGCGATGGCGGCAGTCGGCACGCCGGTCATCGAGGGATCTCCCTCCCCGAGTAACCGGGCGGCGTCGGCTGTCGAGTTGGTTGCCACCGTTTCCGCAGTCGGCAGCTTTCCGACCAGGAATTTCCGGCACTGGGCGGTGGCCACCGGAATCGACGCCACCCTTTGGATATCGCCGAGCTTGACCCCTCGGGACGCCATGAGATGAAGATGGATGTCGAGGACCACCTCCCGCTGGATCAGCAGGTCGTTGTCGAACACCAGGCTGTCGAGGGTGTCCCGCACCGTGCCCTCGATGGCGTTCTCGATGGGGACGAAGCCCAGGTCGACCCGTCCCTCTTGCACCGATTCGAGCACCTCGGCCAGGGAATGGAGGGTGACCAACTCGGCGGCGGCATAGTCGGGCTGGGTGAAGAGAGCCTCCTCGGTGAAGGTTCCCTGAGGCCCGAGGAACCCGATCCGCAGCTGATCGCCCGGCTTTGCGTGCTGAGATGCGTCCGAGGCCATACCCAGGCAGGATAGTGAACCAAATGGACGAACTCGCTCTGCAACGCCTGCTCGACGACGTGCGCTCCGGCGCCTGTACCCCCGACGACGCCGTCTTCCGGCTGCGGCGGCTGCCGTTCGCGGAGCTCGGATTCGCAAAAGTCGACCACCACCGCTCCATCCGCCAGGGCTTTCCCGAGGCCGTCTACGGCCAGGGGAAGACCGCCGACCAGTGCTCGGCCATCGTCGGCGAGCTCCTGGGGGGCCTCGACGCAACCGATGCCAGCCCGGTGATCCTGACGCGGGCCGACGAGGCCCAGGTCGAGCGGGTCCTCACCGACCATCCCGGGGGCAATGTCACGGTGACCGGTCTCGCCACCGGGGGTGACCAGATCCGGGGCGAGCTCGCCACCGTGGTGTGGCGACCGGCTCCACCGAGGATGGCCCGCACCCTCATCATCACCGCCGGGACCTCGGATCTACCGGTGGCCCGCGAGTGCGAGGCCACCCTGGTGGCCCTCGGGCTGCGACCCAACTTGCTGGTCGACTGTGGGGTGGCCGGTGTCCACCGGCTGTTGGCGTCGGCCGACGAGCTGGCCGAGACCGACGCGGTCGTGGTGGTGGCCGGGATGGAGGGGGCACTGGCCAGCCTGGTCGGCGGCATCACCCCGGCGCCGGTCATCGCGGTACCGACCAGCACCGGCTACGGCGCCGGGCTCGAAGGGGTGACCGCGCTGTTGGCCATGCACGCCTCCTGCGCGGCCGGGGTCACGGTGGTCGGCATCGACAACGGGTTCGGGGCCGCCTGCGCCGTCGCCCGGACCCTGCCGTGAACACCGACGGCGGCCCCCGCACGGTCGCCTGGTTCCACTGTTTCGCCGGCATCGCCGGGGACATGGCCCTCGGCAGCCTGCTGGACGCCGGGGCCGATTTCGACCAGGTGCTGGCCCTCCTCGAACGTCTCCCGTTCGGGGGGTGGGCCCTCGAGCGGCAGTCGGTGTTGCGGGGAGGGATCGCCGCCACCCAGGCGGTGGTGACAGTGAACGATTCGGTGGTGGTCCGCACCCACGCCCACATCGTCGGCCTGGTGGAAGAGGCCCGCCTCCCCGAGCGGGTCACCCGGCGGGCCCTCGCCACCTTCTCGGCGCTGGCCGAAGTGGAGGCCCGCCTCCACCACCGGTCGGTCGACCAGGTCCACTTCCACGAGGTCGGTGGTCACGACACCATCGTGGACGTGGTCGGGACCATCGCCGCGCTCGAGGTCCTCGGGGTGGACGAAGTCGAATCGAGTCCGGTGGCGACCGGAATGGGGATGGTGCGCAGCGCCCACGGCATGCTGCCCAATCCAGCACCGGCGGTGGTGGCCCTATTGGAAGGGATGCCCACCTGGGGTCGCGACCTCGCCGTCGAGCTGACCACCCCCACCGGGGCGGCCCTGCTGGCCGCCTTGGCCACCGGGTTCGGGCCGATGCCGCCGATGCGGGTGACCACCAACGGGTTCGGGGCCGGAACCCGCGACCTCGACGAGCTGCCCAACCTCACCCAGGTGGTGATCGGCACCCGCATCGATCTCGCCAGCGGAGACGACTCCCCCGCCGGGGTGGAGGCGGCCAACGGGTCCGGGGCCGAATCCCACGGCGGATCCGGAGGGTCGGGTCACCCCGAGGCCGATGCCGGCCAGCCCGTCCTCCACCTGGAGGCCAACGTCGACGACGCCACCGGCGAACAGCTGGCCCACGCGGTCAGCGAATTGCTCGAAGCGGGTGCCCACGACGCCTGGCTGTCGCCGGTGGTCATGAAGAAGGGCAGGCCCGGCACCGTGGTCCATGTCCTCTGCGACCAGTCGGCCGGCCGACGGTTGCGCCAGGTCCTCCGGGCCGAGACCGGCACGCTCGGGGTCCGGGCCACCACCGGCGAGCGGTGGCCGGCGTCGCGCCGCTTCGACACCGTCGAGGTCGACGGAAGCCTCATCAGGATGAAGGTGAGCCCCGGCAGGGTCAAGGCCGAGCATGAGGACGTCGCCCGGGCGGCGCGGCGCAACGGCCAGACCCTGCGGGAAGTGGCCTTCCGGGCCGAGGCGGCCTGGCGCCAACGACAGGAGACACCCTCGGACTGAGCCCGGTGCTTCGGGGTTGCATGCCGGGGGACGAGTCAGCCCGACGGGCCGGCAGCCACCCGGTCATGACTGGCGACCGGTGGCGGTTGCCACTCCCACTGGTCCTTCACCCGGAGGAGCCGGTAGCGCTGGTGGGTCTTGAGGTAGTGATGCCAGTGGCACAGCCGGGCCAGGTTGGCGAGGGAGGTCGGACCGCCGTCGGTGAAGGGCAGCACGTGGTCGATCTCCAGCCCCTCCCGCACGTCGCAGCCCGGGACCACACAGATCGGGTCACGCTCGAGGAGGGCGGTGCGGATGGCGCCCGGGATGGTGCGGCCGGCGTGGGCCACCGAGGTGACGTCCACCCCGTCGGTGACCAGCACGCTGAGGATCGAGTCGGCCGCCAACCGACGGGCGACGTCGACCGGGATGGGGCCGATCCCCGGAATTTCGCAGATCTCCCCCGGCTCCAGATGACCGCGCAGCAACGCCTCGTGGTCGACCCGGACATGGACCATGGTCGCCGGGCCCGACGAGGAGCCGGCTGGCCCGCTCTCGGGATCCGGCCGGCAAGCCAACCCGACCAGGGCGTCGGCCGCCAGCGCCCGGGCCGGCTCTTCGCACCCGGCCCGCCGGGCATCGGCCGCCAGCCGGCGGGTCTCCGCCTTGATCGCCGCCGCCAGCCGCGCCCCCGCATCGGCGGTGACCCGGGCGTCGAACCGGACGGCACCTTCCTCATCGGTCCAGTGATGGAGGTAGCGGGCCCGCCGGATCTGCTCGTAGGCCTGGCTCTGATCGATGCCCGCCGCTCGCACCCGGCGGCAGCGGAGTCGGAGGACGTTCAGCGGCTGTTTGTTGGCGGCGTCCACCAGTTCCTGCTCGGCGTCCGGCTGGATCATGGCCGCCCCGGCGATCTCTTTGACCTGGGTCTCCGACAGCCGCCCGTTGCGCATGGCATCGTCGGTGGCGGGAAGGGAGCCGAGGTTCCGGGCCGCCTTCAGGGCATTGATGGCCGGGCCGAGTCCGGAACCGGTCGCCTGGGCAACGTGGGCCGCCGCCGAGCGGTGCCCCTCCCGCCGCCAGACATTGGACGACTCCACCCGGCGGGCGGAGAGCAGCTTGCCTCCGGCGGCCAGCTTCTCGATCTCGGCGAACCCGGCCAGCATGCGGGCGGCGTCAGCGCCGTTCAATCGCTCGGGGTCGTAGTCGGCCAGGCCCTTCCGCAGCTGGTCGGCCACCCGTTCCAACAGGTTCAGATTCATGGGTCCAGGCTGACAGGCGGGTGTGACGCGATGGCCGGAGCCGGGTGACGCCGATCGCCGGCCGGGTGACCGGCGGGCGGCGGCCCTCCTCCGCTATTCGGCCGCCTCCGCCACCGCTTCGGACAGGGTGGGATGCACCAGCATCGATTCCACGATGTCCGCCACCCGGAGTCCGGCGGTGGCCGCCACCGCCAGCACCGAGATGAGCTCGGAGGCGTTCTGCCCGACGATGGAGCCCCCCAGCACCACCCCGGTGGCCGGGTCGGAGATGATCTTGACGAAGCCGCGGGGGTCATTGTCGATGAGCGCCCGCGAACTGGCGGCGAAGGGGACCTTGGTCACCCGGATCTTCCGGCCCTCGGCGAAGGCGTCAGCCTCGGCCAACCCGACGTCAGCGATCTCCGGCTCGGTGAAGATGGCCGACGGGGCGTGGTCGTAGTTGAGGTGGCGGTGGGCCACCGTGTGGCCGCCCACCACGTGCTCGGCGATCTTCCGCCCCTGCATGGAGGCGACCGACGACAGCGGCAGTTTGCCGGAGAGATCACCGGCGGCATAGATGTGGGGGAGGTTGGTCTGGCAATGCTGGTTGATCGGCACGTAGCCGGCCGGATCCACCTCCACCCCGGCGGCTTCGAGGCCCAACCCCTCGGAGTTGGGGACCGAGCCGATGGCCAGGAGGGCGTGGGACCCGGCCGCCACCCGGCCGTCGTCGCAGCGGACCAGGATGCCGGACTCGGTCCTGTCCACCCCGACCGCCCGGGCGCCTTTCATCAGCCGCACCCCGCGGCGGGTGAAGTCGGCCTCCAGGACGGCCGCCACCTCCGGGTCCTTCTGGGGCAACACCTGTTGCCGGCTGACGATGAGGGTCACCTCACAACCCAGCGACGAGAACATGTGGACGAAGTCCACCCCGGTGACCCCGGAACCGATGACCACCAGGTGCTCGGGAAGCTCTTTGGGCGGGTAGGCGTCCCGGGTGGTCAACAGGCGGTCGGCGTCGTGATGGAA
>DATARI010000259.1:0-9499 GCA_036264255.1 Acidimicrobiales bacterium
CTACCGGCAGGCGTTCGGCCACGCGCCCTTCTTCGGCTTTTTGGCCCAGACCTGGTCGTTGTCGATCGAGGAGCAGTTCTACGTCATCTGGTCGGTGTTGATGGTGGTGGCGATCGCCTCCCAGCGTCGGCGGCTGGCCTACGTGTTCGCCATCGTCGGGATTGCCCTCAGCGCCGGCGATCGCCTCTGGATCATCTTCCGGGCGCCCCACTTCGGCACCGTGGCTTTCTACCGGGTGTACTACGCCTTCGACAGTCGGGCCGACGCCTTGTTCATCGGTTGCCTGCTCGGGCTGTTGGCGGCGGACGGCTACCTGCAGGGCTGGAAGCCAGCGCCCATCCGGGTGTTGAAGGTGGCGGCGGCCATCTCCGCGGCGGTGATGATCTGGGGGATGTTCGGCAGCCATCTGTTCACCGAGAGCGTGGCGCTGTGGTGGATGCCGGCGAGCACGGTGGCGTTCACCGTCATCATCACCTATCTGGTCATCAGCCCCCGGAGCCTCGGCTCCCGGTTCGTGGGACTGGGCATCTTCGTGTTCGTCGGCGACCTCTCCTACACGCTCTACCTGGTGCACTTCCCCGTCTACCTGGCCCTCCAGCCCAACGGCACCCACTGGTCGTACTGGCCCACCGAACTGCTCCGTCTGGCCATCATCTTTGCCATCGCCATCGGCAGTTGGTTCTTCATCGAGAAACCGTTGACCGGCTTGCGCCGCCGTGCCAACCCGGCCTTGAAGGCGCCGTAGGGCCACTCCCGACCCCGGAACGGCTCGACTTCGACGCTACAATCCGCCGGTGGAGGATCCTGTGCAGGCGGGTCCCGCAGCCAAGCCGGTGAGCGGAGAACGTGAGCCCTCGGTCAGCCGCATCCCCGCCCTCGACGGGGTGCGGGCGCTCGCCATCGGCCTGGTCCTGGTGTTCCACGGCGGCTTCAGCTGGGCCGGCGGCGGCTTCTTCGGGGTGGATGTGTTCTTCGTCCTCTCCGGGTTTCTCATCACCGGGCTGTTGATCGGAGAGTTTCGCCAGAGCTCGCACATCGGCCTGCGGCGATTCTGGATCCACCGGATCCGACGACTGGTCCCCGCCCTGCTGGTGATGTTGGCGGGGGTGGCGTGCTACGCGGCGTTCTTCGCCCCTCCGGACACCCTCGGCCAGTTGCGCAGCGACGCCATCGCCACCCTGCTCTACGGGAACAACTGGCACCTGGTCAATGGGACCCAGGGCTACTTCGCCGCCCTCAACACGCCACGGCCGCTGCTGCACACCTGGTCCCTCTCCATCGAGGAGCAGTTCTATCTGGTGTGGCCCCTGGTCGTCCTGGCCATCATGAAATGGACCCGATCGCTTCGGGTGCTGCTGACCATCACGATCGTCGGCGCTCTGGCCAGCGCCGGGGAGATGGCCTACCTGTACCACCGGGGGTCGGGGATCAACCGGATCTACTACGGGACCGACACCCGGGCCCAGGCGCTGTTGATCGGGGCGGCGCTGGCCGTGGTGCTGGCCCGGCCGGCGGGAGGCCACCAGGGGGGCGGTGGCGCGTCGTCCTGGAAGCTCTCCCTGGTCCGGCGGACCACCCTGTCGCCGGCGGCGAAGTGGATCCTGATGGCCGGCGGAGCGGCCGGCCTGGCCGCCATCGTGACGATGTCGGTGGCGGTCAACAGCGGAACCGGCTGGCTGTACCAGGGCGGGTTTGGGTTGGTGGCGCTGGCTGCCGCCGCGGTGGTGGCGTCGGTGTCCCTGGTGCCCGACAGCCCGTGGGCTCGGCTGCTGTCGCTTCGACCGGTCCGCTACCTGGGGGCCATCTCCTACGGGCTGTACCTCTGGCACTGGCCGGTCTTCGTGGTGTTGGACAATGCCCGGACCGGCTTGGCCGGTTGGCCGCTGTTCGGCGTCCGGGTCGCGGTGTCGGTGGCGGTGGCGGCGCTGTCGTACCACGTCGTCGAGATGCCGATCCGCCGGGGCATCCTCCGGGGATGGCGGGGGTGGGCCGCCGCCCCGGTGGCGATCGGGGGAGCGGCGGCCTTGCTGGTGGCCACCACCGCCGGCGCTGTCCCCGCCCTCGGAGCCCAGTCGGTCAGCAGTAAATCGAGCCCCCCGGTGTCGGTGACCGCCCACGATCCGGGCACCAGCGCCAATACCCCGCAGGTGCCCGCCGGCACCGGTGGCCCCTACCGGGTCCTGTTGTTGGGAGACTCCGAAGCCAGCTTCCTGGGATTCGGGTTGGGCCCGGCGTCGGGTACCTACAACGTGAACTATGCCGGCGACGGGGTGTTGGGATGCGGCCTGTTGCAAGGGGAGACGACGCTCCACAACGTGGTGGATCCGGGTACCACCGGCACCCGCGGCGGCCAGGTGGAGGTGCCGTGTGCGACCCAGTACGCCCGCTGGACGGCGGACCTGAACGCCTTCCACCCTGATGTCGTCCTGCTGGCCGACGGTGAGTACGAGGTGCGGAATCGGCTGCTCGACGGCAGCTGGACCCATATCGGCCAGCCCGGATTCGACCGCGCCGAGTTGAACGCGATGCGAAGTGCCGTTGCGGTGCTCCGGTCGACCGGGGCCAGGGTCGTCCTGCTCACCGCCGTCTACTACCAGCAACCCGAACAGGCCGACGGGTCAACCTGGCCCGAGGATGATCCCCAGCGGGTCGATCGCTACAACGCCCTCCTGCGGCAGGTGGCCGCCGAGGCCGGGAGCGGGGTGACGGTGGAGGATCTCAACGCCCACCTGGATCCCGGCGGCCACTACGCCCAGTACATCGACGGGGTCAACGTTCGCTATGCCGACGGCATCCACGTGGACGCGGCGGGAGCCAAGCTGGTGGCGCCCTGGCTGCTCACCGACGCCGCCCGGCTGGCGGTGGCGAACCGGGCCAGTGCCTCCGCGTCGACCACCCCCGGTTCGAGCCCGTCCTCCTGAAGAATCTTCCTCACCCGTTGGCGGGTTGAGTCGAGAAGGTGATGACCACCGCGATGTTCCCGACCCGACCGGCATAGCCGGGGAGCCGAGCCGCCGTCTCCGACCACGGCGAGAGCTGGACGGAGGCGGGCTCGTGCCCGCTCGCCAGGTAGCCGTCTCCGAACTGTGCCCTCCACGCGGTGTTCACCTTCGGGTGGTACCCCTGCTGGTCCAGTTGGTTCACCAGACCGATGAACTGTTCGACTCCGAGGAGCAGCGGCTGGACCCCGTTGTCACCGACGAACACCGACTGTTGGTGGCTCAGAGCCGGGGCCACCAGTGCATCGAGCTTGGCCACGGTCGGGTCGGACACCGTGCTCAGGGCCGGGATCGCCACCACCCGAACCGTCAGTACCACTCCCACCAGCACGGCCACCACTCCCAGGGCCAACCGCAAGGGCAAGGTCGACCGCACGGCTGGCCGGCGACCGGCGCCTGCCGGCCACTCCCAGCGCACCACCCCGAGGCCGATCAGGGCGGCGATGGGCAGGGCGATCTCCCACGCCACCAGGTAGCCGAATATCAGCCCGATGACATGGGTGACCGCCAGGACGGTGGCCATCCCGCCGACGACGCTGAGGGCGCCGAGGGCGGCGGCGAAGCGGGCCCGCTGGCGGACGCCGACGATGGCGACCCCGGCGCCGATCACCAGGACCGCGATCCACACCCCGACGGCCAATGTCGAGTGGCTGGGGGGTCCGCCCAGCACCGAGTGCATGACCTCGGATGGGCCCTCCACCAGCACCCCGTTGACCGCCGCCACCGACCACAGCGCGGCGTGGAATGTCTGCCCGGGCTTGCCGCTGGTGAAGAACCGGTAGATCAACGTGAAGTTCCCCGGGTGGTTGGAGAACTGCTGGATGACCGGCGGTGTCCACATGGCGGCGACCACCACCAGACCCGCCGCGACCCACCACCGGGACGACCGCGGCCGATCGGAGCGTGGCGATCCCCTCCGGTCGACGACCAGCGTGACCAACCAGGTGACGGCGGCCGCCGCCCCCAGCACCGCCACCACCGGAAGGGTGGAGACGTCGGTCTGGACGATGAAGCTGCCGACCAGCAGCGCGCCGACCAACGACAGCGTCGACCGGTCGACCGCGGAGGCGCAGAGCACCGCGAACAGGAGGAGGGGGAGGATGACGACCATCGGGTTCCAGGGACTGACCAGAGCCCCGAGCCCACCTTCGGAGTAGGTCATGGTGCCGGGGCCGGTGACCGCCAGCGTCGCGGCCAGGACCCCGACCCACACCGCCGCCCACAGGGCTCGAGCCGGGGTGGATCGCCGTCGGACCACCCCGACGCAGGCCAAGGCGGCGAGCGCGTTGATGAGGGTAGCCCCGAAGTACTCGGCCCTGGCCCCGGATCCGAGCACCCGGTAGGAGAGTGACAGCAGGTAGAAGTAGCTGGGACCCGGATGGTTCCAGTTGTTGTGGTCGAAGACGCCCAGCTGCTGTCGCCACCGGAGGGCCTCGCGGGTGTGGAGATCGATGAGGGCGAGATCGTCGGGCAGATAGATGTGCTGGCCGGAAGCGATCAGAAACCTGACGAGGATGACCGCGAACGGGATGGCCAGGACGGCGAAGGCGAGCCCCGTCATCCACGACCGGCCATCGGAGGGTGGGGCGGTGAGTGGAGCGGAGGATGACCCGGGGGTCCGGTCGCCCGACGCCTGGAAGGGGGGACGGGTCGTCGCCGGGTCCGGGTTCATGTCCCGCCGATTGTAGGAGGCGGGACGGTTGGCGCCTCGGAGCCGCGGTTGGTGGGTGGGCGCCGGGGTGGTGCCGGTGGCTCAGGCGGCGTTGTTGACGGTCGGGCCCTTGATGGACGAGGCCCCGGAGCCGTAGACGGCCTGCCAGTTCCCCTGGGAGGGTTGGGTGACGCTGGCCGGGCCCATCCCGATGACCGAATAGAGGTTCTCCATGACCCGAAGCAGCGGTGCGGTCACCCCGGGAATCGGGTCCGGCACCACATTCGGGGGGATGAGCGTGCTGTTGACCAGCGCGCCGATCCAGGTGGCGTTGCCGGTGGAGAAGACGCCGCCACCGCCGTTCGGCACGGTGTACCAGGTGACGTCCGAATAGTTCCCGCCCCGGTTGGGCACGATGGAATGGGCGAGGACATCGAGGTTGGTGGGGCTGGCCGCGCCGGGGACGTAGCGGTCGAACTCGCCCTGGACGACTTTGGGGAGACTCTGGTTCTGGGTGAATCCGGTGCCGGCGAACACCCAGGCGTTCGGGGCGGTGATCACCATGGCGGCGTTGGCGGCGATGTCCTGGTAGGTGCTGCCGATGAGTTGGCTCTCCGGTTTGGAGACCGGCGCGTCGGGCCAGTTGACGGTGACCCGGGTGTTGTCGACGCCGGTGAGGGGGTCCTCGCTGGCGGACTTGTAACAGACCTGCTGGCGGTTGGCTCCGAGGTTCGACGGCTGGAACCGGATCTGGCGGTAGCAGGCGTTGGCTCCCAGAAACGCCATGTTCACCCCGGAGGCGACCGACTGGACCCCGCCCGATCGCATTTCGAGGGACCAGTATTCGTCGTGGCCCAGGCTGAGCAGCGCCTTGTGATTGTTCAGGAGTTGCGGCCGGGCGTGGAAGTCCACGTCGGTCCAGTAGGTCACGTCGAGGCCCATCTGTTCGGCTTGGTAGATGACCGGGAACTCGTTTCCGATGAAGTCGGCAGCCCCGGACGCCCAGTCGTGATCGTAAGGTCGATCGAAGGTGACCACCCGGGCCCGGTGGTTGAAATCCCCGCCGGCGGGATCGTGGGTGAACGACAAGGCGCCGCCCTGGTTGCCGTAGTAGAGGCTGTAGCCGCCCCAACGGTTGTAGGCCTGCCAGGTGGTGACGCTGGACTGGATGACGATGGCGGCCTTGGAGGTGTCGTCCCTCACGCAGAGGGGAACGAATTGCTGTTCGTTGTTCGGCCCGACCAACTTCAACAAGTAGGCGCCGGGCGGCCAGGCCGCCGTCACCGGAACGCCGATCGACGGGTTCCAATTGCACTCGATGGTGTTGGTGGCGGAGACCAGCGTGGGTTGGGCCTGTCGGGTTCCGGCGCCTTCGTCCGACTGCCACACCAGTCGGGCACCGATGCCCTGGTAGTAGCCCATCCGGTAGGCCTCGACGTGGAAATGAGTTGCCCGGGTGCTCACGAACAGGGTCACGGTCTCACCGATGGTCGCGCTGCACTGGCTGGCGTAGCCCTCGATGTCGCCGGCCTGTTGGGGGGTGTTCACCCACCAGGCGTGGCCGGTCTTGGCGTTCTCGGCGACGATGGCCGGATTCATCGGGATGGTGACCCCGTCGGCCAGTTTGGTGTTGACCACCGTGGCCGTCTGCGAGGCCGGTTTCTTGGGCTTGGCCGGTGTGGTCGTGCGGCTGGCGCTGGGATGCCCCGAGCCCCCGGTCTCGGCGACGGCCAGCGCTACCGCGCCGGCGGCCACCACGCCACCGGTGGCGGCCAAGGCGATGAATTGTCGGCGGTGGACCCGTTGGGCTCGCGCCCTCGACGCCACGATGGCGTCATAGAAAGGCGTTGCTGACGAACCCGCCGGCTCGACCCCGCCCCCGGACGTGGCCCGGGGCGGCGCGTCACCACGCTCAGACGCTTCCTCGGGGTCCACCGCCGCATTGTACCGGGCCTCTGGGCGACAATTTGGCCGTATCCTCAGGGAAAACGGCGAGATTGGCCCGGTCACGAGGTCGGAGGCCGAGTCTTCCCCGAAGCCGGGCGAAAGGATGGACACCCATGGGGTTCGGACTCATGTTCCCTGTTCCCGCCCGACTCCGGGCTCAGGGCCGCCCCACCCGGATGTCCGCTCGGGTGGTCCCGCTCGGATGATCGGGACCGGTGAGGCTTCCGAGCAGGAACTCCGCGACGAGCTCGCCCTTCGAGCATTGTCAACGTCGTATGCGGCGGCGGCCGACCTCCGGGACGGCGACCGCTTTGCCGCCTTGTTCGTCGAGGACGGTGAGTTGGTGGTGCCGGACTACCCGGTGGACTTCCGCCCGGTCCTCACCCGCGCCGGGCGGGAGCGGCTGCGCCTGATTCCCGGCTTCCTCCGGCAGTACCCGATCACCTTCCACCAGGTCACCAATCAGGAGTTCGCCGTCGACGGGGATACCGCCCACGGCGACGTGCAGTGCGTCGCCCATCACCTCACCGCGGTCGAACCCACGGTGCCGTCGGCTCCGACCCTCGGCGCGGCGGCGGATGGGCCGACCAAGCCGGAGGGCAGCGATTTCATCTGGTACATCCGCTACCGGGATGACTACCAGCGGGTCGATGGCGACTGGAAGTTCAGGCGCCGATCCATCCATCTCCAGTTTGTGGAGGAGCGCCCGGTCCTGCGAATGGGCCCCCCGGTGTCCTGACTGCTCAACGGGCCGGCACCGGTTGGGGCGGTGGCGGACCGACATAGCGGGCGGCCGGCCGGATCAGTCGGTTGTCCTGCGCCTGTTCCATCACCTGGGTCGCCCAGCCGATGGTCCGGCTGGAGGCGAAGGTCGGGGTGAACATGTCGCGGGGGATCCCGCAGGTGTGCATCACGACTCCGGCGAAGAACTCGACGTTGGTGTACAGCCGGCGGCCCGGCTTCAATTCGGCCAGGACATCGACGGTGGTCCGCTCGACCTGCTCGGCGAACTCGACCAGTGGGCCTCCCAGGGTCCGGGCCACACTCCGGAGGAACACCGAGCGGGGGTCGTCGGTCTTGTAGACGCGATGGCCGAAGCCCATGATCCGGTCGCCGTGCTCGATGGCGGCCCGCACCCAGGCCTCGGCCCGGTCGGGAGTGGCGATGTCGTCGAGCATGTCGAGAGCCCGGCTGGGAGCCCCGCCGTGCAATGGGCCCGACAGCGCCCCGATGGCACCGGTGACGGCGGCGGCCAGGTCCGCCCCGGTGGAGGTGATGACCCGGGCGGTGAAGGTCGAGGCGTTGAACCCGTGGTCGATGGTGAGGATGAGGTACTGCTCGACGGCCCGGACATGGTCGGGAGGCGCTTCCTCGCCCAACAGCATCCACAGATAGTTGGCGGCGTAGGACAGGTCATCCCGGGGAGGGACAGGCTCGAGCCCGTTCCGCAGCCGATGGGTGGCGGTCAACAAGGTGGGCACCACCGCGCCGAGCCGGAGAGCCTGGAGGCGCAGCTCGGTGGCGCCGATGTCATGGGTCGGCCGCCACCCCAGCTCTGCACCCAAGAGGGACACCCCGGTGCGGAGGACATCGAGCGGCTCTCCGCTGGTTGCCAGGTCCGGCAGCAGCGCCGCCAACCGGTCGGGCAGGGGCCGCAGGGCTGCCACCTCGGCGGCGAAGGCATCGGCGCGGTTCTGGTCGGGGAGCTCCCCGTCGAACAGCAGCAGCCAGACGTCTTCGAGCGAGCGGCTGGCGGCCAGCTCCACCGCCGAATACTGCCGGTAGTGGTAGAAGCCTTCGAGACCGCGGACGTCGCCCACCGCCGTCTCGGCCACCACCACCCCTTCGAGTCCCTTGGGTACGTCGGTCCCCGCCTCGTTGGCCGGCCGGATCTGGGCCACCTCCAGGAGATCCCGGATGGAGACCACCCCGACCAGGATCCCGCCCTCCACCACCGGGAGATGGCGGTAGTGGTGATGGGTCAAGCTGGTCCACGCCGCTCCCGCCTCCTCGTCCGGCGCCAGCACATCGGGGTTGGCCGTCATCCACAGATGCACCGGTTCCCGGAGGGGATCGGCATGCCCCGCCGCTGACCGCAGCAGGTCGCGCTCGGTGACGATGCCGGTGACTTTGCCGGCATTGGTGACCACGACCGACCCGATGTCGTGGCGGTGCATGATGCCGGCCGCCTCGGCCAGGGTTGCGTCGGGGTCGCAGGTGACCGGTGGGGCGGACATCAGATCTCGTACGGACGTGGCCATTGGCATGCTCCTCGGCGGGTGGATGGCTGGAGGTTCTCTTCGGTTCTTCTGTTCCTCCAGTCTGGTCGTAATTCGGCGATCTGTAAACGTTGATCAAGTCAATGTTGCTACCATGGACCGGTGGACCGGATGCTCGAAAGCGAGGAGGCCGCTCGCCGGCTGGGGATCAAGACCACCACCCTCTACGCCTACGTGAGCCGGGGGTTGCTCGCTTCCCATCCCTCACCCCACCGCCGTCGGCGGCTGTTCGACGTGGAGGACATCGAACGGTTGGCGGCCCGATCCCGGACCGGAAAGACGGTGGAGAGCCGGTTGGCCACGGTGACCACCTCGATCACCCAACTCCGGGACGACGGTCCGGCCTACCGGGGCGTGCCGGCGGTCGAACTGGCCCTCACGACCTCCTTCGAGGAAGTGGCCGAGCAACTCTGGAATGTCGAGCCCGATGACGGCCCGGACCCGACGTGGGAACCGCTGGCGCTCGGCAACCCTCCGGAGTTGGGAGCGTCGGACATGATGCGATGGGTGGTGGTGATGGTCGGGGCCCGCAACCCCCTCCGCGCCGATCTACGACCCGCCAGTGTGATCCGCACCGCCCGGGCGGCGGCAGCCTCGATGGTGGACCTCCTCCCGCCAGCATC
>DATARI010000003.1:0-2941 GCA_036264255.1 Acidimicrobiales bacterium
TTGAACCGCGGGGCCGCGGGCTCCTCGTTCGGAACGAACAGGGTCTCCGATTCCGGCGACCAGTCCATCCCGGCAACTCCGGTGATGGTGAGCGGGGTGCCGCCGACCGGGAGCCAGGGACTGGACAGGCTCACCAGGTGAAAGACCTCTTCCACTCGCCGCCCGTTGGGCGTCGGCTGCGGTTGGGAGGCGAAGGGCGTGAACGAGGTGTCGGCGGAGACGAACCCCGAGGGCCCGAGTACGTCGAGCGTCACCAGCTGCCAGTAGTCGGGCACCGGGCTGCGCACGGTGAACAGGACCTGCCCCCCGGGCTGGGAGAGTTGGGCGGCAAAACTCACCATCGGATCGATGTGGACGAATCCGGCCCGGGCGGGAATCCGGAGGGAGACCAGACCCCCACCGGTCGCGGAGACCGCCAAGGTGCCCAGCCAGCCGGCCAGAGCCAGGCACCCACCGACGGCCGTCACCGCCGCTGCCACCTGGAGCCACCGGCGTCCTCCGGTCCGGGGGTATCCCGGCAGCACCGCGGGGGACGGCGCATCTCCATCCCTCGGTTCCTCGCGCCTCGAGACCCGGATCACGTCGCGACTCCCACCGGCTATCAGCCCTACCGCCACCACCATCGACGCGGCCACCACCCCGGTCGTCACCATCGAGAGATGACCGACACCTTCGATGGCCCCGAACACCACCACGAAGGAGGCCGGAACCGCGGACCAGATGAGCTTCCCCCGACGGGCCAACAACTCGGCGACGGTGGCGGCCAAGCCAACCGCCACCGTGGACCCGACCACCAGCGGGATTCGTTCCGGAGCCAGCACACCGGTCGCCTGCAGGGTGGTCGGCAGCTTCCAGAGGGAGCGGATCAGCGCGGAGAAATCCCCGATGATCGGGGGGTGGCCCGGGTGACCTCCATTGGCGAGCAGCCCGGCCACCACCGCGGTGATCGCCACGCCACCCAGAAACCCGAGCGTGACCGATGGTCGAAGGCCCCGGGCCCGACGTCGGGACAGAGCCCGCGCACCCAGATCGACCAGAAAGGGAAACCCGTGGCCGGCCAACGCCGCCGCTGCCAGCGGAACCACCCAGCCGTCCCCAGTGAAGAGGAGGCCGAGCGCGGCCACCGCGACCCCGGTGCCGCCAACCCGTCCGACCACCACCATCGGGCGAACCGCGGCGACTGCCGGCGACACCGGGGATGGTGCCTGGAGCGGCACCGGCGTCAACGCGGTGCGCGCCTCGGCGCTGTCGGCGAGACCGCCGAGCCTCGCCGGGTTCGACCTCGACTGCGCTGGGCCTTCGGTCACCACGTACTCGGTCCTCTGCCGATGCCGGGCGGTGGTGGGACACCCGGCCGGCGTGGTGACGATGACCACCCGCTCACAACGCCGGAGGGCCGGAAGTCGCTCGATGAGCGCCTCGGGAGGGGGCCCGGGTCGCGGCCGGGCGGAGGCCAGCGCAGCCAGCACCTCCCCGAACCGCGCCGACGTTGCCAACGGGCCGCTGTCGAGACCGGCGGTGGTGACCAGTCGGGTCGGCCCCCCACCCTGGCGCGGCTGCACCAATCCGGCCGCCAGCCCGATGGTCCGCTCGAACGATTCGGCCGTGTGGATCTCGGAACGGAGGTCCACCAACACCGCGGTGGTCGCCCGCAGGGTGGTGTCCGGCATCTGTACCATCCAGTGACCCAGCCGCTCGCTGGTCGCCCAGTGCACCCGGCGGAGCTCGTCGCCGTCCTCGAACGGCTTGAGGGCGGCGCTCGGTTCCCCTTCGGTCCCGAAAGCCAGCCGACCACCGACGGGGAGGAGGGGTAAAGGGTGCACGAGGAACCGCTGACGAATCCGGCTGGTGCGCTGACGCACCACCACCAGGCCCAGCGGATCGGAACGCCATGTCATCGATTCGGGCAGGGCATAGGTGCCCCGCTTCCGGGTGTCGATGGGGAGGGAGAACGAGCCGGAAGTCGAACGGGCCCGTCGGCCCCCCAGCTGGCCAGTCAACTGTGCCGGCATGCCGACCGGCACCATCGGCGGCTGCGTCCGCAGGTGGTTCACCGCCACCCGCCCCCGGGACCAGGCGACGATCAGAGCGCCGGACATCAGCGCGAACATGGCGATGCCGCCCTGGGCCAGCTCCACGCTCCCGACCACCATCCCGGCGCCGGTGAGCGCCACCCCAACCACCGCGGTCACCCATCCCCGGCCGGTGAGCGAGGCGCCCCGGGCCGGTCGACGGGGGCCTTTCAGAGAGGCGGCTGCCCGCTTTTCCTGCTTGTCCCGCTTGTCGCGCTCGATAATGAGGTCACCGACGAGAAGCTCCCGCTGCCTCTCGGGCGAGGCAACGCTCACCGTTCCGGGAACGGAACCGGCACCGCCCTGACGATCTCGTCGAGCAGCGCACTGACCTCAGCCCGGTCGACGATCACGCCGAGCCCCAACCGGTGGGCGAGGGTGGGCTCGACCAGCTCGAGCAGATCGTCGGGGAGGACATAGTTGCGGCCGTGTACCGCCGCCCAGACCCGGGCGGCGGCGGCCAGTCCGAGGAGAGCGCGGGGGGAGACTCCCGGGTGCAGCCGTGGCTCGCGCCGGGTGGCGCCGGCCAGTTCGACCAGATAGCGGCGGAGGGCCGGCGCCAGGTAGACCCGCCCGGCGATGGCGGCGATCCGCAGCAGCTCGGCGGGGACGGTGACTGCGTCGACCACCACCGTCTCCGGCGAGGATCCGAAGGTCGAACCGCCCTGACGGAGGAGCGACATCTCGGCGTCGACCGACGGGAATCCGAGGTGAAGCCGGAAGAGGAACCGGTCGAGCTGGCTCTCGGGGAGGGGGTAGGTGCCTTCGAAGTCGTCGGGATTCTGGGTCGCCACCACGAAGAACGGCCGGGGCAGCGGATAGGTGACCCCGTCCAATGTGATCTGCCGCTCCTCCATGGCTTCGAGGAG
>DATARI010000015.1:0-11700 GCA_036264255.1 Acidimicrobiales bacterium
AGCTCGGAGGGCTGGAGCCGGAACTGGCCGAACCCGATCCAACGGGAGGAGCCACCGGCGGTGACCCCCAGGCCCGGCGCCAGGACGATCACCAGCAGCCCCATGCTCCCGATCAGCAACGGAACCTGGATCTTGCGCCACTTGCGGTAGTCGATGCGCGAGAAGGCCGCCAGGGCCACCAGGCCGATGCCCATCCACATGACCTGGCGGATGAAGATGCCCCAGGTGGATCCGTAGAGGGACATGGAGATCACCGGCGACGCCGAGCCCACCATGACCAGGCCGAACACGCACAGCACGCCCACCAGCACCAGCAGACCGGTGGCGGTGGGCACCCGGGCCAGCCGGGAGGCGATCCCCGAACGGCGGGCCGGCGCGGCCGGCCGACGCGGCGCGGCGGTGCGGGTCGGACTGGACGGATGGCGCCCGCGGGTGGCCGCTTGTGACGCGGTCCGCGACGAGGTTCGAAGGCTGGAGGTGTCAACCATGATCGTTACCAGCTTCCCTTAGCCCGGCGTCCAGGTGGTGGAACCCCCAACCCGTCTGCGTCGCGGTCACTGCGTTCATCGCACCCACCCGATCATCCGGCGATCTTGGAGACAGAGAGAAAGTCGGCGTAGAAGATGCCGAGGCCGCCGGCGGCGCAGAGACCGGCCAGAATCCAAAACCGGATGATGACGGTCGTCTCCGGCCACCCCAGCAGCTCGAAGTGGTGGTGGAGCGGTGCCATCAGGAACACCCGCCGGTGAAACAGCCGGAAGCTGATCACCTGGATCACCACCGACAGCGTGACGATCACGAACAGCCCGCCGATGATGGCCAGCAACAGGTCGAGGTTCATCAACAGGCAGAGGGCGGCCAGACCGGTTCCGATCGACAGTGAGCCGGTGTCCCCCATGAAGATCCGGGCCGGGGCCGCGTTCCACCACAGGAAGCCCAGGCAGGCGCCGGCCAGGGCCACCGAGGTGAGGGCCAGGTCCAAGGCGTCGGGGACGTGGTAGATGAACGGGTGTCGGAACTGCCAGTAACCGATGACCGCCAGGGTGGCGAAGCCGAAGGTCGCCGACCCGGCCGCCAGCCCGTCGAGGCCATCGGTCAAATTCACCGCGTTGGCGGTGGCGGCGATGATCACCGTCGCCCACACCACCCACAGACCGGTACCCAGGTGGACGCCGAGGGAGTCGTAACGGGTGAACGACAGATTGGTCGAGACGTGGGCCCAATACACCGACAACAACGAGAACCCGAGGCCGAGGGCGATCTGGGCGCCGAACTTGGCCCGCTTGTTCAGGCCGAGGCTGCGGCGGTGCCGGACCTTGATCCAGTCGTCGGCGAAGCCGATCAACGATGCCCCCAATACCGCCAACAGCACCAGGATCCCCGAGGGGGAGATATGGGTGCCGGGGATGGCCCGGGCGGCCAGGTAGCCGATGATGATGGCGATGACGATCCCGATGCCACCCATGGTGGGGGTGCCGGCCTTGGCGATGTGGACCTGGGGACCGTCCTCCCGGATCTGCTGGCCGATGTTGTTCTTGATCAGCCAGCCGATCAGCACCGGGGTGAGGAGGGCCGCCACCAACAGGGCGACTCCGCCCGAGGTCATCAGCGAGATCATCGGGGTTTCCCGATGTCGAGTGAGGCGAGGGCCTGACGGGCCACCGCCCGGTCGTCGAAGGGGATCCGCCGGTCGGCCAGTTCCTGGGTGGTCTCATGACCCTTTCCGGCCAACACGATCACATCGCCGGGACGCCCGAGGGCCACGGTTCGAGCGATGGCGGCCGATCGGTCGGGTTCGGTGATCAGTTCGGTGCCGGGGCCGATGCCGGCCGCCACCTGGGCGATGATCTCCAGGGGATCCTCCGAGCGGGGGTTGTCGGATGTCAGCACCACCAGGTCGGCCAGTCGCCCCGCCACCTCGCCCATCAACGGCCGCTTCTCGGGGTCGCGGTCGCCTCCGGCTCCGAACATGGCCAGCACCCGGCCGGACCCGGCCAGGCGACGGGCGGAGCCGAGGGCGGCTTCCAGCCCGGCCGGGGTGTGGGCGAAGTCGACCACCACCGCGAACGGCGGTCCGGCGGTGACCACCTCCATCCGGCCCGGTGGCGGAGTCACCGAGGTGAGCCCGGCCACCACCGCCGAATCCTCCACCCCGAGGTGGGTGGCGATCGCCGCGGCCACCAGCGCGTTGTCGACATTGAAGGCACCCGACAGCGGCAGGGTCACCGGATGCCCGTGCCAGGTGAAGGAGGACGAGCCGACGGACAGCTCGACCTCGCCGGCGTCCGATCGTCGGACCTCGACCAGACCGACGCCGTCCAGTTGCCGGGCGAGCCGCTCGCCCCAGGGGTCGTCGGTGTTGACCACCGCCAAACGAGTCCTCCCGGGAGTGAACAGGCTCGCCTTGGCGGCGAAGTACGCCTCCATGGAGTGGTGATGATCGAGATGGTCATGACTGAGGTTGGTAAAGGCGGCGACGTCGAACACGATGTCATCCACCCGGTGCTGGGTTAAGGCATGAGACGACACTTCCATGGCCACGGCCTGTCGGCCCTCGTGCCGAAAACCGGCCAGGATGGCCTGAAGGTCGGGTGATTCGGGCGTGGTCCGCTCACCGGTGAGCGTGCCAATGGCTCCGGCCGGCATACCGGCTGCAGCGAGGATTGACAGTACCAGCTGGGTCACGGTGGTCTTGCCGTTGGTGCCGGTCACCCCGACCATGGCCAAGTGGCGGGCGGGGTGCCCGTAGAACGCCCCGGCCAGGTGGGCCATGGCCGGCCGCATTCCGCCTTCCGGCACCCGGATCTGGGGAACCTCCAGGTCGAGGAGCCGCTCGACCACGAGGGCGGCGGCTCCGGCCTTCACCGCCTCGGCGGCAAACAGGTGCCCGTCAGTCGTGGTGCCCGGGACACAGCAAAAGAGCGACCCCGGTTGGACCCGGCGGCTGTCGAAGACGACCCCATCCACGTCGACGTCTCCGGGACTCCCCCGGGTTTCGATGACGTCGACGTCGGCGAGCAGCAGTTTTACTCGCATTCGGCGGGCACTCGCACGGACGCCACACGCGCTCCTCGAGCGCCCGCCATCAACTATGCCCCTTCAGTCGCAGCTCCGGCCGGAACCGTGACCGTCCCGGTTCCCCCCACCGCTCCACTCGATGTCGACGTGGTCGCCGCGGCATTGGTGGGGATGCCGTAGTGGTGGAGGGCGTATTCCATGATGGTAGAGAATACCGGCGCCGCCACCGCCCCTCCGTAGATCGGGGTGGGGTGGTCGAGCACCACCACCGCCGACAACACCGGGTTCTGGGCGGGGGCGAACCCCACGAAGGAACCGTAGAAGGCACCCGGGATGTAGCCGAGATGGCTGGGATCAGGGATCTGGGCGGTCCCCGTCTTGCCCGCCACCGTATAGCCGTCGATGGCGGCGGCGGTACCGGTTCCCCCGGTCACCACCCCCTCCAGCATGGTGGTCAGCTCGGCATTGGTGGTGGGGTCGATCACCCGGCGGGAGGTGGCCGGCGCCGCCGGGGCCATCGCACCACTGGAGGAGACGGTGCCCCGAACCAGGCGGGGCTGGACCAACACTCCCCCGTTGGCCACCGCGTTGTAGGCATCGAGCAGTTGCTGGGCGGTGACCGCGTCGTTCTGGCCGATGGGGGTCGAACCGATCGAACTGCCGGTCCAGGCGCTCGCCCCCGGGATCAACCCCTGCGACTCGCCGGGGAAGTTGAGGCCGGTGGGCTTGCCGAAACCGAGGTTGCTGATCTGGTCCAGCAGCCGGGTCTCTCCGAGGGCACTGGCGATCTCGATCGTCCCGATGTTGGACGACTGGTCCAAGATGTCCGAGGCGCTCATCGTCTGGGTCCCGTGGGCCTCGGCGTCATGGAAGGTATAGGTGCCGATGGAGAGCGAGTTCGGGACCGAGAAGGTCTGGCTGGGGCTGATGACCTTGTTCTGGAGGGCGGAGGAGAAGGTCACCAGCTTGAACACCGACCCGGGTTCGTAGACCTGGGTGAGGGCGGTGTTGGAGGGCGCCTCGGTGACGCCGGCGGGAAGGGTGTTGGCCTGGGCGGTGAGGGTGGCCCCCGAGGTCGAGGACGAACTGGTCGACGCCACGGTCTGTGCCGACGACGACGAACCAGATCCCGATGTCGCCGCCTGCAGGTTGGCCATGGCGATGACATCGCCCGTCTTCACGTCCATGACGATGACGCTGCCCCCCACTGCGTGCGAGGCCAGGACTTCCGCGCCCAGCGCCTGCTCGGCCACGTACTGGACCGACTCGTCGAGAGTCAGCTCGATGCCGGTTCCGGGTTTGGCCGACGTGCTGGCCGTCCCGGTCGAGCCGGGCAGGGCCACCCCGTTGGGCGACTCCAGCAGGTTCTTGGTGCCGGCCACCCCGGCCAACAGTGATTGGTACTGGTACTCGAGACCCGAGAGGCCGGCTCCGGAGGTCCCGACGGTTCCCACCACCGGGGCGGCCAGTTGGCCGGCAGGTTGGACCCGCTGGGGCTCGGACACCAGGTTGATGCCGGTCAGGTTGAGGGCGGTCACCTTGGCCGCCACCGCGTCGCTCACCCGATGGGCCAGATAGACGAACCCCGAATGTTCGGTGACGTCCGAGCGCAACTGGGAGGCGGGAAGGCCCAGCACCGGCGCCAGGGCATCGGCCACCGCGCCGGGGTTCTTGATGAGGAACGGGTCGGCCACCACCGTTTGCTTGGTCACCGATTCGGCCAACACCTCACCGTTCCGGTCGTAGATGCCGCCGCGGAGGGCGGGCACCGTCACCGTCTGGGTCAGTTCCGCGCTGGACAGGGAGGCGTAGTGCTGATGGGAGAACTCCTGGACGGCCACCAGGCGAAGGGCCATGGCGACGAAGATCACCAGCAACAGGACCCGCAGCGCTCGCGTGCGCCGTCCCAACAGGACGATGGGGCTCACGGGGTGTGCGACGTCGAGGGCGTGGAGGCGGCCGGCGCGGTGTTGGGTACCGGCAGCGCCACATTCAATGGCACCGACGGCAAGTCGACGATCTGGGTGGGGGCCACCATGCCCAACTGGCGGGCTTCGGTGACGACGATCTGGGGAGCGGAGAGCTGGGCCACCGACACCTGCAGCTGTTTCTGCTGGGTGAGGGCCGCGGCGGTCAGAGTCTGGGTGTGGGACAGGCGGATCTGGCCCTGGGCGACCAGGTCATCGGCCGCCACCACCGACAGCAGGCTGCCGACGATCAACGCCACGGCCACCAGCACGGTGGGCCGACGGCGCGACCGGTGGCGGGACCTCGGCGCCGATTCGAACAGCCGTAGCGGCGGCCGGCGGGGAGCCGGCTGGGGTCGTACCGCCGGTCGGCGGGCGGCCGAAGACGCAGGGGGCGCCATCAGGCCACCTCACCGTTGGCGGTGTGGGCGACCGGGGCGGAGATCCGTTCGATGACCCGCAGTCGGGCCGCTTCCGAGCGGCGGTTGCGGACCACCTCGTCGGGGCTCGGGCGTTTGGATCCGCGGGCCACCAGCCGGTACTCGGGAGTGGCGCCGCACACGCAGGGGAGGCCGGGCGGGCACACGCAACCACCGGTGGCGGCGTGGACAAACTTGGCTTTGACCAGGCGATCCTCCCCGGAATGGTAGGAGATCACCACGCACCGGCCGCCGGCCTGCAAGATGGCGAGGGCATCATCGAGGGCCCGGTTGAGTTGGTCGAGCTCTTCGTTGACGGCGATACGGATGGCTTGGAACACCCGCCGGGCGGGATGGCCGCCGGTCCGGCGGGTGGCGGCGGGGATGGCGGTCCGCACCACGTCGGCCAGTTCCCCGGTGCCGGTATGGGGCCGAGAGGCGATGATGGCTCGGGCGATCCGTCGGGCGAAGCGTTGCTCACCGTTCTCGGCGAACAGGGCGGTCAGGCTGTCCTCGTCGTAGTCGTTGACCACGTCGGCGGCGGTGCGGCCGGAGGTCGGGTCCATCCGCATGTCGAGCGGCGCGTCGAGGCGGTAGGAGAAGCCCCGTTCGGCGACGTCCAGCTGGGGGGAGCTGACCCCGAGGTCGAACAGCGCTCCGGAGAGACCCTGCTGATCGGCGGGGACCCCCAACCCGGTCTGGACCTCGTGGACAATGGTGGTCAGCTGGTCGAAGCGCGCTCGCCGGACGATGGCCCGGTCACCGAAACGGGACAGCTCTTCTTCGGCGGCGGCGACCGCCGCCGGGTCACGGTCGATGCCGAGCACCCGGAGATGGGGATGGGCGGCCAGGAGGGCGGCGGCGTGTCCGGCTCCCCCCAGCGTGGCGTCGACGATCAGCCCCGGGGGCACCGGAGTGAGGAGGTCGACCACTTCGTTGGCCATGACCGGTTGGTGGGGAAATGCCTGGCTCATCTGCAGCCCTACGACCGGAGCGGTGTCCGAGGGTGGAGAACCCGGGCGACCGGTGTGGAAGTAAGTGGAGGAGGAATCTTCCAAAAGTTCGGTCGAAGGGCTGCGCATGATCCAGACGCGTTGAATGTGCACATCGGGTCGGGCGACCGCCGCCATGGCCGCCTGATAGGGCGTCGGGCGATGGTGGCCCTCGACGGCGACAAGTGCGGTCGCCGTCGAAGCAATGGAGATGTTGCGAAGGGCGTTGATCCTTTCGAGGTCGGGGGTCGGGTGCGGCTCGACGGTTGTTGGTGTGAGTCCGGTTCCGGCCGGATGGAGATTGGGTTCGTCGGCATGTCGGACGAGGTGGAGACGGACCGAACCGGTCAGTCGTCGTCGCCCTCGGTCAGCCTCTGCTCGGTGGGCTGGACCTTCTGCTCCCACGAGGACGGGTTCCACAGTTCCACCCGATCGATCGCTCCGTGCACCAAGACGTCCCCCTCCAATCCGGCGAACTCCCGGAGATGGGAGGGAATCGCCATCCGGCCCTGCTTGTCCACTTCCACCTCGTGGGAAGTCGATGCCCACAACCGGGCCAGATTGCGGTCGCTCCGGCTGCCCAGCGCCAGGGTCTGCATGGCTTCCATCTGCAAGTCGAATTCCTGCGGCGCCCACAAGGACAGGCACCCGTCCTGGAACTGGGTCAAATAGCCGCCGTGCTCGAAGGCTCCGCGGAACTTCGCCGGAAGGATCACCCTGCCCTTGTCGTCGAGCGAATGCTCGTACCTTCCGAAAAACCGTGCCACTGGCGATTGCTCCCACGATGCTCCTCGCAGTGCTTGGGGCCCGATGGTTCGGATCCCTCCCTTTCACACCACTTTGCGCCACTTTACGCCCCAGACCCCCACTAGTCAACCACCCGCCCTCCCCAATCGCCCAAATCGGCGCCCGATTGGGAACCTTCCGAGACGCTCACGGGACGCTCACCGGGTGACCCTGGTCGCCACCGCCCCACTCCGGACGCCATCCAGCCGACGACCCAGGTCCGTTGGTTCCCGGACGTGTGGCTCCGGGTCAACCAGCCGGAGGATGACCGTTCGTGAACAGCTCGGATCGGCACGATTTGAAACTCCGAGGTGCCCCTCATCGGTTCGTTCCCACCTCTCGGGGACGATCGCGCCGCATCAGTGGGAGGGGAGGCCGGACTAACGTCTTCAGGCGATACGCAGTCGGGGTCGTGGAGGATGGGGTGCGCCCTTGAGCGACGACGAGTTCCGTGCGCTGGCCGAGGAGCAGTCGGCATTGCGTCGCGTCGCGATGTTGGTAGCCCGTGGCGTTCCCCCCGAGGAAGTGTTCGCCGCCGTCACCGAAGAGGTGGCTCGGCTGTTCTCCGTGGTCTATGCGGGACTCGGCCGCTACCAACCCGACGGCACCGTCACCGCTGTCGCCGGCTCGGGTAAGCGAGGTGACGAAATTCGGGTGGGACAACGGTTCGAGCTGGGGGGCAGGAACATCAACACCCTCGTTTTCGAGACCGGCCGGGCCGCCCGGATCGATGCCTACGGGGCTACCTCCGGGCCGTTGAGCGCCGTCGCCCGCGAATACGAACTCGGCTCCGGGGTCGGGACACCCGTCATCGTCGAAGGACGGCTCTGGGGGTTGATGGGCATCTACTCGACCCTGGAGGAGCCGCTGCCGGCGGATGCCGAGGTGCGCCTGGCTTCCTTCACCGAGCTGTTGGCGACCGCCATCGCCAATGCCGAAAGCCGGGCGGCACTGGCGCAACTGGCGGAGGAACAGGCCGCCCTTCGCCGAGTTGCCACCCTGGTCGCGAGGGGCGTGCCGCCAGAGGAGGTGTTCGCCGCGGTCATCGAGGAGGTCGGACGCCTCCTCCCGGTGGATTTAGCCAACATGTGCCGCTACGAGCCCGACGGCACGATCACCTTCGTGGCCACCTGGGGCAAAGGCAGCGAGCGCTTCCCGGTTGGCAGCCGGTGGCCCCTCGGGGGTGAGAACCTCGGGACGCTCATATTCGAGACCGGCCGTCCGGTCCGGATCGACAGCTACGCCGATGCCTCCGGCCCGCTGAGCGCCACCGCCCGCGGCCGGGGTCTGCGATCGGCGGTGGCGACGCCGATCATCGTCGACGGCCATCTCTGGGGAATGATGGGAGCGGGAACCAGCCTCGAGGAGCCCCTCCCACCGGACATCGAGCCCCGGTTGGCCTCCCTCACGGAATTGGTGGCGATGGCGATCGGGAATGCCGAAAGCCGTGCCGAGCTCCAGGCCTCCCGCGCCCGGATCGTTGCCGCGGGTGACGAGATTCGGCGGCAAATCGAGCGCGACCTCCATGACGGCTCCCAGCAACAGCTGGTGTCGCTGATGCTGGAACTACGGGCGGCGGAGGCCACCGAGCAATGTGAGAATTGCCAGCTGCAGGTGCATCTGGAGCGAACCCATCAGGGATTGGCGGGGGTGCTGGACGCGCTCCGGGAGACGGCCCGTGGCATTCATCCGGTGATTCTGTCCAAGGCCGGCCTGGGTCCGGCCTTCAAAGCGTTGGCACGTCGTTCCGCCCTCCCGGTGGAACTCGACCTGCGCGCCGAACGGCGGCTGCCGGAGCCCGTCGAGGTGGCGGCGTACTACGTGGTGTCCGAGGCGCTCACCAACGCCACCAAGCACGCCCAGGCGTCGGTGGTGACCGTCGAGCTCGATGCCCAGGACTCGATCCTGCAGCTGGTGATCCGCGATGACGGGCTCGGGGGGGCCGACCCCACCCAGGGATCGGGGCTGGTCGGTCTCTCCGATCGCATCGAGGCGCTCGGCGGCCACTTGGAAATCAACAGCCCGGCGGGCCGAGGAACCTCGCTGTCGATCGAGATCCCCGTCGAGAGTCCGAACCCCGCGGGGTAGCCCTCCTTTGCGGCGGCAGAAACTCGAGGGGTGAATACTGTTCGGGTGCCTTCTCTATCGGGAGCCGCCGAACCTGGGCCGGCGACGCGGGTGGCAGTCGCGGACGACGACGTGTTGTTGCGAGAAGGTCTGGCCAGTCTGTTCGATCGTTCGGGATTCGAGGTGGTCGGCCAAGCCGGTGACGGGACCGAGCTCCTCAACCTGGTTCGTTCGACCCAGCCGGAGTTGGCGGTCATCGATATCCGGATGCCGCCGCGCCATTCCACCGAAGGCCTCGAGGCTGCTCAGGTCATCCGCCAGGAACTGCCCGACACCGCCATTGTTCTGCTGTCGGCCCACATCGAAGTGGAAGAGGCGATGGAGTTGTTGGCCGGCGGTGAGCGCCTGGGCTACCTGTTGAAGAGTCGGGTGACCGATGTTGCCGAATTCATCGGCACCATCCGGACCATCGTCGCCGGTGGCTCGGTGGTGGATCCGTCGCTGGTACAAGAGCTGGTCCGAGCTCGCCGGCGACGGGATCCGCTCGATGCCCTTTCGCCCCGGGAGCGCGAAGTGCTGGCCCTGATGGCCGAGGGCGCTTCCAATGCCGGCATCGCCGAGCGCATCTTCGTATCCGAGGGCACCGTCGAGAAGCATGTGCGCAGCATCCTCATCAAGCTCGACCTTCCGGAGAGCGGATCCGATCATCGGCGGGTGTTGGCGGTCCTCCGTTTCCTGGAGGCCCGCTAGCCCGAAGCGCCTCGTCGACACGACTGCCGCGACCGAGCACGTCGATGACCGCCGCCGCCGACAGGTCCGGCTTCGAGAGGAATCCGATCGCCGAACTGACTTTGAGAAGATCCTCGAGGTCCAGCTCCGGGTAGGCGGAGATCAGGATGACCGACGGCCGGTTTCCGGTCGACGGAGAGAGACGCTCGGCCAAGTCGAAGCCGCTCTCTTGGCCGAGGTCGACATCGACCAGGATCACATCCGGATCCTGCTCTTGGACCAGACGGACCGCGTCCACACTGGACGACGCCAAGCCAACCACCGAGATTCCATCGCGCTCCAACAATCGGCGGGCGATGGCCAGGAATTCGGCGTTGTCGTCAACAATCAGGGCTCGCAACGTCATGGGTAGCTCATCCTGCCGGTTGGACGAGGCGACCGCATTGCAGCTAGCCGGAAACCTTGGGGAACTCGCCCCCCAATTGCAGGTAGCCGGTACGTCTTGGTCGGGCCAACCGGCAGTCCGATTTACGGCTGACCGCATTGGCCGATCGGCCGGTGAATGGTCTGCTTACGGTATGGAAATCAACCGCCCCGCCTGCACCGCTTCCGATCAACTCCGATGGACCTCGGACTTCCTCGACCTGGCCAGCAAGGCCATTGCCGTCATCGCCTGCGTGCAAGGGCTGGAGTACCCCTCAGACCTGCACCGGAGCGCCCAGCGTGACCTCCGGGCCTGGGCGGGCTATCTGGAGGATCATCCGTCGATCGCCGCCGACTTCGACCGGGCCAGCCTCCTCACCGGACTCTCCGGCTGATGACCTCTCGAGGAACTGCGGTGGTCACCGGCGCGTCGAGCGGGATCGGCGCCGCCGCCGCCCGGGCCCTGGCGGCCGCCGGATATTCGGTGGTGCTCGGAGCCCGGCGGGTTGAAAGGTTGGCGGCGCTGGCCGCCGATATCGGCCCCGCCGCCGCTGCCCACCAACTCGATGTCTCTGATCCCGCCTCGGTCGAGGCCTTTACCCAGGCCATTCCCGAGTGCCGGGTACTGGTCAACAGTGCTGGCGGCGCGCTGGGGATGGAGACCATCGGCCAGGCCGACGAGGCCCTTTGGCAAGCGATGTACGACACCAATGTTCTCGGCACCTTGCGGATGACCAGAGCCCTGCTTCCCAAGCTGGTTGCCTCCGGCGACGGGATGGTGATCACCATCGGGTCGGTGGCGGCGTTCGAGCCCTATGCCGGGGGTGGGGGCTACAACGCGGCCAAACACGCCACCCGGGCGTTGATGGACGTGCTGCGGCTCGAGTTGGTGGGCCAGCCGGTCCGGGTCAGCGAGATCGATCCCGGCCTGGTCGAGACGGAATTCTCGCTGGTGCGGTTTGGCGGGGATGAGGGTCGGGCTGGCGATGTCTATCGAGGGCTCACTCCCCTCCGCGCCGATGACGTCTCGGAGGTCATCGCCTTCGTGGCGACCCGGCCCAGTCACGTCGATATCGACACCGTCGTCATCCGCCCCCGGGATCAAGCTCGGGTCTGGCTCGTGCATCGGGATCCAAGCGCCGACGGGGCATCCGGAGCGGAACGGACCGTCGGGACATGACTCCGGCCACCAAGCCACGGCCGGGGGCGGCGCTGGCCCTGATTCTCACCGCCGCCTTCATGGTCGTTTTGGACTTCAGCATCGTGAACGTGGCGTTGGCAGCCATCGAGCGCGAGTTG
>DATARI010000057.1:0-5269 GCA_036264255.1 Acidimicrobiales bacterium
CACCAAGCGGGCGTTGTGGGGAGCCCTCGAGCTCGGGCTCACCGACGCCTGCAAGGCGGGAGCCAAGGAGCTGGTCGGGCTGTGGGGCCATCCCGACCAGGAAGAAGGACCGCTGGCCTTCGCCGAGAAGCGCGAGGCCCGATGGGTGGAACAGGGTGCCGGTGCCCCCTGACCCGTACGTCTCCTCCCCGACGACGATGGAAACCATTCCGGCGGTGGTCCGGGCCGCCGCCGCCCGGTTCGGAACCCGGGAGGCGGTGGTGGAGGGCTCGGCTCGGCCCACCTTCGCCGCCATCGCCGATTCGGTGGAGCTCGTCGAGCGGGCGCTGATCGCCAGCGGCGTCCGGCCCGGCGACCGGGTGGGCATCTGGGCCCCGAACGGCCTCGATTGGATCGTGGCCTCGTTCGCCGTCTACGGGGTCGGCGGCATCCTGGTCCCGATCAACACCCGGTACAAGGGAGAGGAGGCCGCCGGCCTCCTGCGCAGCGCCGGGGTCTCCTTGCTGTTCACCGTCACCGACTTCCTCGGAACCAACTACGTCGAGCTCCTCGACGGGCTCGAGGGTCTCGACGGCGTCCGGGAAACGGTGGTGCTGAGCGGTCCCGTCCCGGACGGGTCGACGTCGTGGCCGTCGTTCCTGGGGCGGGCCGAGACGGTCAGCCCCGAAGCCGCCAGGGCCCGGGAGCTGGCGGTCGGGCCCGACGATCCGAGCGACATCATCTTCACCTCCGGCACCACCGGACTCCCCAAGGGAGCCGTGCTCCGCCACCATGCCAGCGTCGAGACCTACCTCCAGTGGTCGAAGGGGGTCGGCCTGGTGGAGGGCGATCGCATGCTGGTGAACTACCCCTTCTTCCACACCGCCGGGCTCAAGTCGGGAGTGCTGGCCGCCTTCCTCCGGGGGGTCACCCTGGTTCCCCACGCGGTGTTCGACGTCCAGTCCGTCGTCGATCGGGTGGCCGAAGAGCGGATCACCGTCCTCCCCGGACCCCCGTCGATCTTCCAGTCCCTCCTCGCCCACCCCGACTTCGCCTCCTTCCCGCTCGACACCCTGCGGCTGTCGGTCACCGGGGCGGCGGTCGTCCCCGTCGAGCTCATCGCCCGGATGAAGGCGGACCTGCGGCTCGACTCGGTCATCACCGCCTACGGCCTGACCGAGACCCACGGCACGGTGACCATCTGCGAGCCGTCCGACTCCATCGAGACCATCGCCACCACCGTCGGCCACCCTCTCGACGGCCTGACCCTCCGGATCGTCGACGACGACGGCAACGACCGGCCCGCCGGTGAACCGGGCGAGGTGCTGGTCCGCGGGTTCAACGTGATGACCGAGTACTTCGACGCCCCGGAGGCGACCGCCGCCGCCCTCGATGCCGGCGGCTGGCTCCACACCGGGGACGTGGGCTACCTGGGGGAGGACGGCTACCTCCGCATCGTTGACCGCAAGAAGGACATCTTCATCGTGGGCGGGTTCAACGTCTCGGCGGCCGAAGTCGAGTCCGTCCTGTTGCGTCGGGACGACATCACCCATGTGGCGGTGGTGGCCGCCCCCGACGACCGCCTGGGCGAGGTGGGGGCAGCCTTCATCGTCCCCCGGTCCGGTCACCGGCCGGATCCGGCCGAGGTGGTGGCCTGGTGCCGCCAGCAGATGGCCAACTTCAAGGCTCCCCGCTATGTCCACCTGGTCGACGCCCTGCCCATCACCTCGACCGGCAAGGTGCAAAAGCCCGACCTCCGGACCCGGGCCGCCGAGCTAGCCGATGCCACCGGAACCGGCCGACCCGAACCACACCCCCCGACAGACAAGGAGACAGCCCCATGACCACCATCCGCTTCGACGACGTCGACGGGCTCAACGCCGCCGCCAGCCAGGAGTTCGGCGAATGGGGGCCGGAGCTGACGGTCACCCAGGAGATGATCAATCAGTTCGCCGAGCTCACCGGCGACCACCAGTGGATCCATGTGGACGTCGAGCGGGCCCGCCGGGAGAGCACCTTCGGCGGCCCGGTCGCCCACGGGTTCCTCACCCTCAGCCTCATCCCCCACCTGATGGCCGGCGACACCGTGCAGATCACCGGGCAGACCAACGCCGCCAACTACGGCGCCGACAAGCTGCGGTTCGTGGGGCCGGTGCCGGCCGGATCCCGGGTCCACAGCCGGAACCGGCTGGTCGAAGCCGTCGCCCGGCCCAAGGGCACCTTGCTCACCACCGACATCGAGATCGCGGTGGTCGGCGCCGAGCGGCCCGCCCTGCTCTACTCCATGCAGACCCTTTATATGTAATATCCCATCGGTCCACTGCCGACGGCGCGGGTTGGCGGAAGGTGACACCCACCGCCGCCTCGAGGCGAATCCCCACAACTGACAAGAGGAAATTCCATGCAGCAGTTCCTGGCAGGAAAGGTGGCCATCGTGACCGGCGCCGGTCACGGGATCGGCCGGGGCCACTCCCTGGAGTTGGCCCGTCGAGGGGCGACGGTGATCGTCAATGACGTCGGGGCAGCGGTCGACGGCACCGGTCGCGGCAATGACGCCGACCTCACCGTGGAGCTGATCAAGAAGGAAGGCGGCAACGCCGTCGCCAACTACGGCGACGTCGGCGACGAATCCGCCACCGAGGAGCTGATCGGCCAGGCCGTCGACGCCTTCGGCCGGCTCGACGTGCTGGTCAACAACGCCGGCATCGGCCGCGACCGGGCCATCTGGAACATGTCGCCGGAGGACTTCGATCTCGTCATGCGGGTACACGTCCGGGGCAGTTGGCTGCTGTCCCATTTCGCCGCCATCCATTGGCGGGGACGGGCCAAGGCCGGAGAGGCAACCCGGGGCCGGATCATCAACACCACCTCGGGGGCCGGCCTGCAGGGGAACTTCGGGCAGAGCAACTACGCCACCGCCAAGGCCGCCATCGTCGGCCTGACCCAGACCACCAGCCTCGAGCTGGCCAGCATCGGGGTCACCGTCAACGCCATCGGCCCCGGCGGGTTGACCCGGCTGACGGCCACCATCGGCGGGCAGGGCGACGCCTTCGAGCCCGACGAGCTGGCCGAGGACGAGTACCACCCGATGGACCCGGCGGGCAGCTCGCCGTTGGTGGCCTGGCTGGCCAGCGACGAGGCCCAGTACATCACCGGTCAGGTGTTCCGGGTCATCCACGACAAGATCTTCCTCATGAAGGGCTGGCACGAAGCCGCCACCGTCTCGAATGGCGAGACCCGCTGGGACGCCGAGAAGTTGGGGGCGCTGATGGCCATCGACATCTTCGGCAGCCGGGCCCCGGGCATCCGGGCGTGAAGCGGTGAACGACAAGGTCTACATCCACGAGTTCATCGACATCATCGGCCACCACCGCGCCGACTACATGCACCACATGACGGCCAACTTCAGCCCCTCGGCCCAGGAGGAGCGCCACCAGCTCTGCTACGGGGTCTGGGGCGTGGTGGGAAGCACCCGGCGGTGGCCGGAGGTGGTCAACCTCTGGGAGGAGGACGGCCTCGACGGGCTGGCCACCTCGTTCCGGTACGAGTTCAACCACCAGACGTTGCAGGATCCGAAGCTGGCCAAGTGGTGGGCCACCGCCGCCAACTTCCGGTCCGGCGGGATCGATCGGCTGTTGGCCCCCGCCCCCTGGACCCGGACCAGCACCGAGCTGTGCGCGGACGGGGTGACCGGCGAGACCTACGCCCACGAGTGGATCCGGGTCCCTCCCGGCACCTCGGCCGAGTACCTGGAGATCGTCCGGCAGGAAGCCATCCCCGTCTACCAGGAGTTCGGCTGGGAACTGGCCGGCGCCTGGGAGACCCTGATGATCGACGACTCCGAGTGCTTCTTGCTGTGGGCCATCCCCACCTGGGAACAGTGGGCCGAATTCGAGAAGGCCCGGCGGACCCATCCGCCGCTGGTCAAGTGGCGGCACCGGAACCTGGTGGAGACCACCTCGGTCCAGCGGTTCCTGTTGGTCGATGCCCCGCTGTCCCCCTTCCGGACCCAGCGCCAGCCGGCTCGCTCCGACCAGGTCGATTGGCAGGAATAACCTACCGAGACAAACCCGGGAGGAATTATGGAGATCACCGCCGCCGTCCTGCGAGCACCGGACAGCCCCTACCAGCTCGAACAGGTCGAGCTCGCCGCCCCCGGACCCGATCAGGTGCTGGTGCGGATCGCCGGTACCGGCCTCTGCCACACCGATGTGTTGCCCCGGTCACCACTGGGCTTCGCGCCGCTGCCGATCATCACCGGCCACGAAGGGAGCGGGATCGTCGAGGCCATCGGGTCCGAGGTCGAGGGGATTGCCGTCGGCGATCACGTCGTCCTCTCCTTCGAGTCCTGCGGCAGCTGTGAGAACTGCGCGTCCGGCGCCTCGGCGTATTGCGACCAGTTCTTCCCGCGGAACCTCTTCGGCCGCGAGATGGACGGTTCCACCCGGGTCCGGGATGCCTCCGGTGCGGAGGTGTCGTCCCGCTGGTTCGCCCAGTCGTCGCTGGCCACCCACTGCCTCGCCACCGCCCGCAACACGGTGGTGGTCGACGCCGACCTTCCCCTCGAGCTGCTCGGGCCGCTCGGTTGCGGGATCCTCACCGGGGCCGGATCCATCCTGGTGGCGCTCGACGTCCGGCCGGGGACGGGCCTGGTGGTGTTCGGGACCGGGGCCGTCGGGCTCGCGGCGGTCATGGCCGGCCAGGTCGCCGGCGCCGCCCCCATCGTGGCTGTGGACATCCACCGCCACCGGCTCGACCTCGCCTTGGAGCTGGGCGCCACCCATGCCATCGACGGAACCGATCCCGATGTCATCGGCCAGGTGCAGGCCATCACCGGCGGAGGGGCGCATTTCAGTTTCGACACCACCGGGAACCCGGCGGTGATGGCCAACGCCGTCGCCGCCCTCCGACTCGGCGGGGTGGGCGGTTTCGTCGGCATCCAGACCGGCGATCTTGTCCTCGACGGGGTCGCCCTGGTCGGCAAGACCCTGATGGGCATCCTCGAAGGCGGCGCCGAGCCCCGCCAACTGATCCCCCGGCTGCTCGATCTCTGGCGGGAGGGACGCTTCCCGTTCGACCGGCTCATCGAGACCTTCCCACTCGATCAGATCAACGAGGCGGAGCAGGCCTCGCTCAGCGGCCGGGTCATCAAGCCGGTACTCATCCCCCCGGGCTGAACCACGACGCGACAGAGCGCCCCGGAGGGCGCCCTGTCGCTTCACATTTGCTGAGTAAGGCACTGAGTTCCCTACTGCGCCGGGTGGGATAGAGGCCCGGCTAAGTCGCCCAG
>DATARI010000095.1:0-14507 GCA_036264255.1 Acidimicrobiales bacterium
CGCCCTGCCGCTGCGCTACATCCCGGTCGGCTCCACCATCCACAACGTCGAGCTCCGGCCCGGCGGTGGCGGCAAGATGGCCCGCGGCGCGGGCATGAGCGTGCAGCTCGTCGCCAAGGAGGGCCTCTTCGCCACGCTGCGGCTTCCCTCGACCGAAATGCGCCGCGTCTCCATCGACTGCCGGGGCACCCTGGGCGTGGTGGGCAACTCCGAGGCCGAGCTGATCAAAATCGGCAAGGCGGGCCGGAACCGCTGGAAGGGCAAGCGACCCCAGACCCGGGGTGTGGCGATGAACCCGGTCGACCACCCGCTCGGTGGCGGGGAGGGGAAGACCTCGGGTGGCCGCCACCCGGTGTCCCCGTGGGGCCAGCCAGAGGGCCGCACCAGGGCCCGCAACAAGGACTCCGACAAGTTGATCGTCCGCAGGCGCCGCACCCGCGGTGCCCGGCGGTAGGGAAGACAGAGGGAACGTCACACTATGCCCCGTAGCCTGAAGAAAGGTCCGTTCGTCGACGACCACCTCCTGAAGAAGGTGGACGCCCTCAACGCGGCCGGGGACAAGAAGGTCATCAAGACCTGGTCCCGCCGTTCCACCATCATCCCCGACATGGTCGGCCACACCATCGCCGTCCACGACGGCCGCAAGCACATCCCCGTCTACGTCACCGAGTCGATGGTCGGCCACAAGTTGGGTGAGTTCGCCCCCACCCGGACCTTCAAGTTCCACGCCGGCCAAGAGCGGGCGGGGAGGCGCTGACATGCCCGGAGTCAAGACCAACGAGCGGGAAGGGACCCGAGCGGTCCTCCGCCACAGCCGGATGTCGGCCTACAAGGCCCGCCAGGTCCTCGACCAGATCCGGGGCCTCGACGCCGATCGCGCCCGGGAGACCCTCGCCCTCGGTGACCGGGAGGCGGCGGAGGTCATTGGAAAGGTGCTGGCCTCGGCGGTGGCCAACGCCGTCCACAACGACGGCCTGGAGGCCGACGAGCTGTTCGTCTCCGCCTGTTACGCCGACGAGGGTGCCACTCTCAAGCGCTGGCGGCCCCGGGCCCGGGGCCGGGCGACCCGGATCCGGAAGCGGACCTGCCACGTGACCATCATCGTCAGCCGCCTGCCCGACGAGCGGATCGCCCGCCGGCGGGCCAAGCAGACGGCGGCCGGCAGCCAGCGCTCCCGCCGGGTGGCGGGGTCGAGGCGCAACCGGAGGTCCCAGACGACCGCCGACCAGACCACCGCACCGATCACCGAGCACGACACCGGCGCCGAAGCCTGGCCCGAGGACGCCGTCGAAGCCGACGACGTGATCACCGAGACCGAGGCCGGTCCGTTGGAAGATTCCGACTTCGAGGCCGAGTCCGACGACACCGAGGCGGAAGCCAACGACGCCGAGAGCCAAGGCACCGATGATGTCGATGCCGAAGCCGGCGCCGATGAGACGGACGTCGACGCCGTCGCCGCCGATGAGACGAAGGCCAGTTCCGACCAAGAGAAGGGCAAGTAGATGGGCCAGAAGGTCAATCCCTACGGGTTCCGGCTGGGCATCACCACCGACTGGAAATCGCGATGGTTCGAAGAGAAGAACTATCAGAACTGCGTGATCGAGGATTGGAAGATCCGCGATTACCTCATGTCGCAACTGGAGTCGGCCGCTGTCAGCCGTATCGAAGTTGAGCGCACCCGTGACCGCCTGCGAGTGGATATCCATACCGCCCGCCCCGGCATCGTCATCGGTCGCCGTGGATCCGAAGCCGACCGCCTCAAGAAGAAGATCGAAGAGATCACCGGTCTGAACAACCGGATCCAGCTGAACATCCAAGAGATCAAGCAGCCGGAGTTGGACGCCGCCCTCATCGCTCAGGGCATCTGCGACCAGCTGGCCCGCCGGGTGGCATTCCGCCGGGCGATGAAGCGGGCCATCCAGACCGTCCAGAAGGCCGGTGCCCTCGGTGTCCGGGTGCAGTGCTCGGGTCGGCTGGGCGGTTCCGAAATGGCCCGCCGGGAGTCCTACCGGGAAGGCCGGGTCCCCCTGCACACCCTGCGGGCCGACATCGACTACGGATTCCGGGAGGCCAAGACCACCTTCGGCCGCATCGGGGTGAAGGTGTGGATCTACAAGGGTGACGTGCTGCCCTACAAGATCTCCACCGACGACAAGATCAACCGTGAAGCCGCCATGGCGGTGGGGGAGACGTCGGGCCAGGGGGGCGAGGCTCCTCGCCGGCTGATCACCGCCGGTGGCGGCCGCCGCCGGGCCGAGCAGGGCGCCCCCGGCAGCGTCATCACCGTGGATGCCGACAGCGCCGACGGTGCTGATGGCGCCGACGATCTGATCGACGAGGCGCCGGCGGACATCGTCGCCACCCCGGCGGTCCCCGACGAGCTCGAGCGCATCCTCACCGAGGACGAAGAGATCGAACGCCGGACCCGCGAGCATCACGAGACCCCGCACTTCCGCAAGGAGGTCGACTGATGTTGATGCCACGCAAGGTCAAGCACCGTAAGCAGCAGCGCGGCCGGATGAGCGGCAAGGCCAAGGGCGGGAGCTCGGTGACCTTCGGCGACTTCGGGATCCAGGCCCTGGAGCCGGCCTGGTTGACCGCCCGCCAGATTGAGGCCGCCCGTATTGCCATGACCCGTCACGTGAAGCGGGGTGGAAAGGTGTGGATCCGGGTGTTCCCGGACCGCCCGGTCACCCAGAAGCCGGCCGAGACCCGCATGGGCTCGGGCAAGGGCAACCCCGAGCACTGGGTGGCGGTCGTCAAGCCGGGCCGGATCCTCTTCGAGCTGGCCGGGGTCGAGCCCCAACTGGCCAAGGAAGCCATGGACCGGGCCATCCAGAAGCTGCCGTTCAAGGCCCGTTTCGTCATCCGTCCCGGTACCCACGGGACGCCGGAGGTGCAGGTCTGATGGTCACGTCCCTGGAGATTTCCGAGTACGACATCGAAGAGCTGGAGACCCAGCTCTCCGAGACCCGTCGCGAGCTGTTCAACCTCCGCTTCCAGCTGGCCACCGGCCGGCTCGACAACTTCTCCCGCCTGAACCACGTCCGCAAGGACGTGGCCCGGATGATGACCGAGCTTCGGGCTCGGGAGATCGCCGAGGCGGAGGGACTGGCCGAGGACGAGATCCCGGCCCACCAGGCCGCCGCCCGGCTCCGCTCCGAGGATGCCGCCCTGGGCCGGACCCGGACCACCGCCGCCGAGCGCCGGGCCGCCGCCCGGGCGGAGGAAGAGGCTGCCGAGGCCGAGGAGCTGGAGGACGAGGTCGACGACGAAGCCGAGGCGATCGACGACGAGGCCGACGCCATCGACGCCGACGAGGAGCTGGAGCTCGAGGAAGAGCGGTTGGATTCCGACGATGACCAGGCCCTGGCCCGGGTCGAGGAGTCCGACCTGACCAGTGATGATGACGATGCCGAGGATGCCGCCGCCGAGGGCGCGGCCTCCGACACCAAGAAGAAGGCGTGATGGCTGAGGAACAGACCACCGAAACCGGGACCGAGGCGCGGCCCAACCGCCGCAAGGTCCGGGAGGGCACCGTGGTGTCCGACCAGATGCAGGCGACGGTCATCGTCGCGGTGGTCGAGCGCGTCCGCCATCCCCGTTACGGCAAGACGGTCCAGCGGACCAAGCGCCTCTACGTCCACGACGAGCAGAACGAAGCCAAGATCGGCGATCGGATCCGGGTGATCGAGACCCGGCCGCTGTCGAAGCTGAAGCGCTGGCGGCTCATGGAGATCCTGGAGCGTGCGCGGTGATCCAGCAAGAGTCTCGACTCCGGGTGGCCGACAACTCCGGCGCCAAAGAAGTCCTGTGTATCAAGGTGCTCGGCGGCTCTCGTCGTCGCTACGCCTCGATCGGGGACATCTTCGTGGCCACGGTCAAAGATGCCATCCCCGGGGCGGCGGTGAAGAAGGGCGAAGTCGTGAAGTGCGTCGTCGTCCGGACCAAGAAGGAAAAGCGGCGCCCGGACGGCAGCTACATCCGTTTCGACGAGAACGCCGCAGTGTTGATCAACGACCAGCAACAACCACGCGGGACCCGCATCTTCGGCCCGGTCGGCCGGGAGCTTCGTGACAAGCGCTTCATGCGGATCGTCTCGCTGGCACCGGAGGTGTTGTAAATGCGTATCCGCAAGGGAGACAAAGTCCAGGTGATGAGCGGGAAGGACAAGGGCAAGCAGTCCGAGGTCATCCGGGCCATCCCGTCCGAGGGCCGGGTCATCGTCGAGGGCGTCCACGTGGCCAAGCGGCACGCCAAGCCGACCCGCGCCACCATGCAGGGCGGCGTCATCGACAAGTTCATGCCGGTGTCGGTCTCCTCGGTCGCCATCATCTGCGGCGCCTGCGGGCCCACCCGGATCGGCGTCCGGATCGACGAGCAGGGCCGCAAGATCCGGGTCTGCCGCAAGTGCGGGGGTGACCTGTAATGGTCGCCGACACCCGTACCCGGCCGCGTCTGAAGCAGCGCTATGACGACGAGGTCCGCAACCAGCTGCAGGCGTCCCTGGGGCTCGACAACATCATGCAGGTCCCCCGGCTCACCAAGATCGTCATCAACATGGGGGTCGGCTCGGCCACCCAGCAGAAATCCCTCATCGAAGGGGCCATGCGCGACCTCGAGATCATCAGTGGGCAGAAGCCGATCGTGACCCGGGCCAAGCAGTCGATCGCCGGCTTCAAGCTGCGGGAAGGCCAGGAGATCGGGGCCAAGGTCACCCTCCGGGGCGACCGGGCCTGGGAGTTCCTCGACCGGTTGGTGGCCATGGCCATCCCCCGGATCCGCGACTTCCGGGGGCTGTCCCCCCGCTCCTTCGACGGCCACGGCAACTACACCTTCGGGGTGACTGAGCAGCTCATCTTCCCCGAGATCGACTACGACCGGATCGACACCACCCGAGGGATGGACATCACCATCGTCACCACCGCAAGCACCGACGACGAAGGCCGGGGATTCCTGGCCGCGTTCGGTTTCCCGTTCCGCAAGGAGAACCAGTAACCCCATGGCGAAGAAGGCCTTGATCGAAAAGCAACAGCGCACCCCCAAGTTCAAGGTGCGCGGCTACACCCGATGCCGCCGGTGCGGCCGGCCGAAAGCCGTCTACAAGAAGTTCGGGCTGTGCCGTATCTGTCTGCGAGTCATGGTCCACGCCGGGGAGATCCCGGGCGTGACCAAGGCCAGCTGGTGAGGGGAGACGACAACCGATGACCATGACCGATCCGATTGCCGACATGCTCACCCGCATCCGGAATGCCAATACCGCCCACTTCGACACCGTCAAGATGCCGGGTTCGAAGCTGAAGGAATCCCTGGCCGCCATCCTGGTGGACGAGGGCTACATCTCCGGCTTCAAGGTGGACAACAGTGTTTCGTCCCCGGGGAACACCCTGGAGATCGAGATGAAGTACGCCCCCGACCGGGCCCGGACCATCTCCGGGATCAAGCGGGTGTCCAAGCCGGGTCTCCGGATCTACGCCCGCGCCGACAAGATCCCCCGGGTCCTCGGCGGCATGGGAGTGGCGGTGGTGTCGACCTCCAAGGGGCTGATGACCGACCGCGAGGCGCGGAAGCGCCGCATGGGAGGAGAGGTGCTCTGTTATGTCTGGTAACCACCATTTGACTGCCTCCACCCCGGGCCGACAGGAGGGTGGTCGCTGATGTCCCGCATCGGACGTTCGCCGATCACCGTGCCCTCCGGGGTGTCGGTGGCCGTCGACGACAACAACAACGTGGTGGTCAAGGGACCCCAGGGCGAGCTCAGCCGTTCGGTGCCCGCCGCCATGAACATCCGCTCGGAAGGCGATGTGGTGGTGGTGGAGCGCCCTGACGACCAGCGTCAGAACCGCGCCCTCCACGGCCTGACCCGTACCCTGGTGGCCAACATGGTCGACGGGGTGACCCAGGGCTTCTCCAAGGAGCTCGAGATCGTCGGCGTCGGCTACCGGGCCCTCCCGAAGGGCCCCGGAGCGCTGGAGCTGGCCCTCGGGTTCTCCCACCCGGTCAACGTCACCGCCCCCGACGGGGTCACCTTCGAGGTGCCGACCCCGACCCGGATCATCATCAAGGGAATCGACAAGGAAAAGGTCGGCCAGGTGGCCGCCGACATCCGCAAGTTACGAAAGCCTGAGCCCTACAAGGGCAAGGGTGTCCGATACGCCGGCGAGCGGGTCCTCCGCAAGGCCGGGAAGGCAGCGAAGTAATGGGAACCGCAACCGATCACAAACTCGAGCTCCGGCTCCGTCGCCACAAGCGGGTCCGCCGCAAGGTGGCGGGCAGCGCGTCGCGTCCGCGCCTGGCCGTCTTCCGCTCCAGCAAGCACATCACCGCCCAGATCGTCGACGACGATGCCGGCCATACGCTGGCCTCGGCCTCGACGGTGGAGCCGGACCTCCGGGGCACCCCCGGGAGCACCATCGACGCCGCCCAGGTGGTGGGCAAGCTGGTGGCCACCCGGGCCAAGGCGGCCGGCATCACCACCGTGGTCTTCGACCGCGGGGGGTTCACCTATCACGGACGGGTGGCGGCACTCGCCGATGCTGCCCGGGCCGAGGGTTTGGAGTTCTGAGGATATGACCGAGCTGCAGTATGAAGAGCGCACCATCCGGGTCAACCGGGTGTCCAAGGTGGTCAAGGGCGGCCGCCGGTTCAGCTTCGCCGCCCTGATGGTGGTCGGTGACGGCAACGGCAAGGTCGGCCTCGGCTACGGCAAGGCCAAAGAGGCCGGGTTGGCGGTGCAGAAGGGCATCGAGGAGGCTCGCAAGAACATCTTCGACGTGCCGCTGGCCGGCAACACCATCACCCACCCCGTCCTCGGGGAGAGCGGCGCCGGCCGGGTGCTGCTGAAGCCGGCCGCCCCCGGTACCGGGGTCATCGCCGGCGGGGCGGCCCGGGCCATCCTGGAGATGGCCGGCATCCGCGACGTTCTGTCCAAGTCGCTCGGCTCCTCCAACGGGATCAACGTCGCCCACGCCACCATCGCCGGGCTCAAGTCGTTGAAGCGCCCCGACGAGATCGCCGTCCTCCGGGGCAAGCCGGCCGAGGAGATCATCCCCGAAGGCGTCCTCCGCTCCTACCGCGAGCGCCAGCGCCAGGGTGACCTGTTCACGGAGGTGAACTGAGATGGCCGCCGCCGCTGACGAGTCGACCACCACCGGTTGGCTGCGGGTGACCCAGATCCGTTCGGGCATCGGCACCAAGCCCAAGCACCGGGGGACCCTCCGGGCCCTGGGCCTGCGCGGGATCGGGCGCACCAACGTGCTGCCCGACCGCCCCGAGATCCGCGGGATGATTGCCCGGGTGCCTCACCTGATCGAGGTCACCCCCGCCGCTGAGGACGAAAGAGGTACACCATGAAGGTCCACGAGCTCCGGCCGCCGGCCGGTTCGACCCGACCCCGCCGCCGGGTAGGTCGCGGCATCGCCGGCAAGGGTGGCAAGACCGCCGGGCGCGGCACCAAGGGCCAGGGCGCCCGCGACACCATTCCCATGGGCTTCGAGGGTGGCCAGCTGCCCCTGATGCAGCGGATCCCGAAACTGCGGGGCTTCAAGAACCCGTTCCGGATCGACTACACCCCGGTCAACCTCCGCGCCCTCCAGGCCCTGGACGGTGACCACATCGACCTGGCCGCCATGGTCGCCGGCGGGCTGGCCCGCAAGAGCGCCCTGGTGAAGATCCTGGGTGGTGGGGAGCTGACCCGGGCCATCCGGGTCGAGGCCCACGCCTTCTCGAAGACGGCCGAGGCCGCCATTACCGCTTCCGGTGGCTCCATCACCGTGATTCCGTTGCCGTTCGGCAATGGACGACCGCCCGCGCAGGGCAACGCCCTCACCAACCGGTAGCATCGGCCGACCGTCCGGCGCCGAGGAGCCCCATGCTCGCCAGTTTGGCAAACATCTTTCGAATTCCCGACCTTCGCAAGAAGGTCCTCTTCACGTTGATCGTGATTGCCATTTACCAGTTCGGCGCCAACATTCCCTCGCCGTACGTCGACTTTTCCAAGATCCAGCAGCTGACCGCCGCCTCCAAGTCCTCGGGGGTGTTGGGCTTCCTCAACCTCTTCTCCGGCGGGGCGCTCACCCGGATGGCGGTGTTCGGGCTCGGGATCATGCCCTACATCACCTCCAGCATCATCATCCAGTTGCTGGCCACCGTGATCCCGAAATTGGAGCAGTGGCGGGACCAGGGCGCCATCGGCCAGAAGAAGCTGACCCAGACCACCCGCTACCTGACCGTCGCTCTGGCCCTGATGCAGTCGACCGGCCTGGTCTACCTGTTCCACAAGGGCGGGGGCGGGTTGTTCGGCTCGTCATCGAGCATCGACCTCATCCTCCACTACTCGATCTGGAGGGCCGGCTTCATCGTCCTCACCCTCACCGCCGGCACCGCCTTCGTCATGTGGCTGGGCGAGCTCATCACCCAGCGGGGCATCGGCCAGGGGATGTCCATCCTCATCTTCGCCAACGTGGTGGCCGGCATCCCGACCGGCATGAACTCCGTCCTCCAAGAGGGCGGCCGGATCAAGTTCGGGGTCATCATCCTGGTGTCGTTGATCCTGCTGGTGGTGATCGTGTTCGTGGACCAGGGTCAGCGCCGGATTCCGGTGACCTTCGCCAAACGGGTGGTCGGCCGCAAGATGTACGGCGGGTCCAGCACCTATATACCGTTGAAGGTGAACCAGGCCGGGGTCATCCCCATCATCTTCGCCAGCTCGGTCCTCTACATCCCAGTGCTGCTGTCGAACATCGTCCCCTCCGCCTACTTCCGGAACTGGGTCAACCACAACGTGACCCCGACCAGCCTCTTCTACATCCTCAGCTACTTCATCTTCATCCTGTTGTTCACCTTCTTCTACGTCTACGTGGCCTTCGACCCGCACCAGCAGGCCGACATCATCCGGAAACAGGGCGGGTTCATCCCCGGCATCCGGCCCGGCCAGCAGACCGAGAAGTACCTGGCCCACATCCTGAACCGGATCACCTGGCCGGGCGCCATCTTCCTCGGCGGGGTGGCGGTGGTGCCCTCGCTGCTGATGGCCGCCTGGAACATCAACAGTTATCCTTTCTTTGGAGTCACACTCTTGATCGCCGTGGGCGTGGCATTGGAGACGATGAAGCAGATCGACAGCCAGCTCATGATGCGAAACTACGAGGGCTTCCTCAAGTAAGTGGTACCCGGCGCCAGGCTCATAGTCCTCGGCAAACAGGGGGCGGGCAAGGGGACACAGTGTGTGCGCCTTTCCCATCACTATGTCGTGCCGCACGTCTCCACCGGGGACATGCTGCGCGCCGCGGTCAAACAGGGCACCCCGCTCGGCATCAAGGCCAAGGACCAGATGGACCGGGGTGAGCTGCTCGGCGACGACCTGATCATGGAGATGGTGGCCACCCGGCTGAACGAGAGCGACGTCCGGGCCCGGGGTTTCGTCCTCGACGGCTGCCCCCGCACGGTGGCCCAGGCCGAGGAGCTGGCCAGCATCCTCACCCCGATGGACCTCGACGCCGCCGTCGACATCGAGGTCCCCACCGCCCAGGTGCTCCGGCGGCTGGCCGCCCGGCGGGTCTGCATGGACTGTGGGGCCAACTACTCGACCACCACCCCGCCGCTGATGAACTGGACCTGTGACGTCTGCGGTGGTGAGGTGGTCCAGCGGGAGGACGACCGGGAAGAGGCCATCACCCGCCGCCTCGAGCTCTACGAGCGCCAGACCACCCCCCTCATCGACTGGTACCACTCCCGAGGCCAGCTGGCTTCCATCAGCGGCACCGGCTCGCCCGACACCGTCACCCGCCGGCTGATCAAGGCCATCGAGGAACGGCGCGACCGGAGAGGCCGGCGGCACCCGTGAGACACTGGTCCCGATGAGACGGAATCACGACGAGCTGGCCAAGATGCGCCGGGCCGGGCGGGTGGTGGCCGAGATCCACCAGGCCACCCGGGCGATCCTCCGCCCGGGGGTGACCACCGAGGACATCGACCGGGTGGCCCGGGAGGTCCTGGAGAAGCGGGACGCCAAGTCGAACTTCCTCAACTACCACGGCTTTCCGGCGGTGGTCTGCACCTCGCCCAATTCCATGATCGTCCACGGCATCCCTTCCCCCAAGGTGGTGCTGGAGGACGGCGACATCATCTCGGTCGACTGCGGGGCCATCATCGAGGGGTACCACGGCGACGCCGCCTATACCGCCGGGGTGGGGGAGGTCACCGCCGAGGCCGCCCGGTTGATGGAGGTCACCGAAGCCAGCCTGTTCGCCGGCATCGAGCAGCTCACCGATGGGAACCGGCTCCACGAGGTGGGCCGGGCCGTCCAGAAGGTGGCGGAGGCGGCAGGGTTCTCGGTGGTCCGGGAGTACGTCGGCCACGGGATCGGGACGGCGATGCACGAGGATCCCCAGGTCCCCAACTACTGGCCGGGGACCCCGGGACCGATGCTGAAGACGGGGATGGTCTTCGCGGTGGAGCCGATGGTCAACGCCGGGGGCCCGGGCACCGAGCAGCTGGAGGACGGCTGGAGCGTGGTGACCGCCGATGGGCGGCTCTCGGCCCATTTCGAGCACACCATCGCGGTGACCGAGGACGGGCCGGAAGTGTTCACCGTGCTCTGAGGGCCCCGAAACCGGGCCCCGATCGGCCCCCGGACCGGTCGAACTGGCAATTTGCCGCCGAGCAGCTAGAATAGTTGTTCGGCTCGCTACCGGTGTGTGATGGCGGGCCGACCCCGCTTCCGGTCGTGCTCCAGCTGGTGTGCTTCCGATGGCGGTGCGGGCAGACCACAAGGTAGCGATCTGTGCCGCACGCTGGCCTTTTGGCCCAGCGTACAAGAACGAAAGAGTATCGAGGAGATTCACCTGCCCAAACCCAAGGAAGACGCCATCGTGTTAGAGGGAACGGTTGTAGAGCCGCTCCCCAATGCCATGTTCCGGGTCGAACTGGAAAATGGCCACAAAGTGCTGGCGCACAGCTCTGGGAAGATGCGGATGCACCGCATCCGGATTCTCCCCGGTGACAAGGTCCAAGTGGAGATCACCCCCTACGACCTGGCCCGAGGACGGATCACCTACCGCTACAAGTGACGGGTCCGGCCGACAGGCCGCCCGGGGCACGGGCCGGCGATGCCGGCAGCAGGCGAAATAGCAGTACGAGACAAGGATGGAAACGTGAAGGTTCGACCCAGCGTCAAGCCGATGTGTGAGAAGTGCAAAGTGATCCGCCGCCACCGGCGGGTCGTCGTTATCTGCGAGAACCCCCGCCACAAGCAGCGGCAGGGTTAGGTCTCGCGGACCAGGCAAGGACAGAAGGAAGGCATTCGTGGCCCGCATCTCAGGCGTCGACATCCCCCGCGAGAAGCGGTTGGAGATCTCGCTCACCTATATCTACGGCATCGGACTGACGACGTCACAGCGCATCTGTGACGCCACCGGGACCAATCGGGACACCCGGGTCCGCGACCTGACCGACGAAGAGGTCACCCACCTCCGCACCTACATCGACGCCAACCTCCAGGTGGAGGGAGACCTCCGCCGGGACGTGTCCCAGGACATCAAGCGCAAGATGGAGATCGGCTGCTACCAGGGCATCCGCCACCGCAAGGGCCTGCCCGTCCACGGGCAGCGCACCCATACCAACGCCCGCACCCGCAAGGGACCGAAGAAGACGGTCGCCGGAAAGAAGAAGGTCCGCAAGTAATGGCCAAGACCACCAAGCCGGGTGCCGCCCGTCGGCCCCGTCGCCGCGAGCGGAAGAACATCACCTACGGGATCGCCCACATCAAGAGTTCCTTCAACAACACCATCGTCTCCATCGCCGACCCGGAGGGCAACGTGTTGGCCTGGGCGTCGGCCGGCAACGTCGGGTTCAAGGGCTCCCGGAAGTCCACCCCCTTCGCCGCCCAGCTGGCCGCCGAGCAGTGCGCCAAGCGGGCCATGGAGCACGGGGTTCGCCGGGTCGACGTGCTGGTCCGCGGCCCGGGCTCGGGCCGGGAGACCGCCATCCGATCGCTGGCCGCCGCCGGCATCGAAGTGGCCGGCATCAAGGACGTGACCCCGATTCCGCACAATGGCTGCCGCCCCAAGAAGCGGCGTCGGGTCTAACCGGGGAACCAAGGGACGTAAGGACTACACATGGCTCGTTACACAGGACCTGTCTGCCGGCTCTGCCGGCGGGAGCGCACCAAGCTCTTTTTGAAGGGTGAGCGCTGCTATTCGATGAAATGCCCGGTATCCGAGGCGGTGACCGACCGTCACAGCCGCGCCTACCCTCCGGGGGAGCACGGCCGCGACCGCATGCGCCAGGGCTCGGAGTACCTGGCCCAGCTGCGGGAGAAGCAGAAGGCCCGCCGGATCTACGGCCTGCTCGAGCGCCAGTTCCACAATCTCTACGTGGAGGCGTCCCGGGCCCCGGGCATCACCGGCGAGAACCTCCTCCGGATGCTCGAGCAACGGCTCGACAACGTCGCCTTCCGGGCCGGATGGGGCGCCAGCCGCTCCCAGGCCCGCCAGTTCGTCCGCCACGGCCACGTCCTGGTCAACGGCAAGCGGGTCACCATCCCCAGCTACCGGGTCCGCCAGCACGACGTGGTCTCCCTCAAGCCGTCGTCCCGGGAGATGTTCCATGTCCGGCGGAACATGGATACCCTCGATCGTCAGCTTCCGCCCTGGCTGGAGGCCGAGGGCGACCGCTTCCAGGTCACCGTCTTCTCCCTGCCCCTGCGGGAGCACATCGACGAGCCCGTCCAGGAGCAGCTCATCGTCGAGCTCTACTCCAAGTAGGCGTTTCGTCCGCATCACCCCGTAACCCGCCCATCCGAATCCCCATCACCCCCACGCACCCCACTGCCGAGGAGCCACGATCTGCATGCTCATCATCCAGCGCCCCACCGTCGAAGCGATCGGTGAAGAAGAAGACAACCGCCAGCGGTTCGCCGTCGGCCCGCTCGACCCCGGCTTCGGCCACACGCTCGGCAATTCCCTCCGCCGGACGCTGTTGTCGTCGATCCCGGGGGCGGCCATCACCCAGGTCCGGTTCGACGAGGCCCTCCACGAATTCACCACCCTTCCGGGGGTGAAAGAGGACATCACCGACCTCATCCTCAACCTGAAGGACATCCTGATCCGGGTGCACAGCGACGAGCCGGTCACCGTGCGCCTCGACAAGCGGGGGCCGGGCGACGCCACCGCCGGCGACCTCCAGCTCAGCGCCGACGTGGAGGTCCTCAGCCCCACCCAGCACATCGCCTCGTTGAACGCCAAGGGCCGGCTGGCGGTGGATCTCACCGTGGAGCGGGGACGGGGCTACGCCTCGGCCGACAAGAACAAGCGGTCCTCCACCATCGGGGTCATCCCCATCGACGCCATCTTCTCGCCGGTCCGCCGGGTGGCCTTCACCGTCGAGCCGGTCCGGGTGGAGCAGTCCACCGACTTCGACCGCCTGGTCCTCGACATCGAGACCGACGGGTCGCTGACCCCCCGGGAGGCACTCGCCTCCGCCGGTGACACCCTCCGCACCCTGGTCGGCCTGGTGGCCGACCTCGAGGACGAGCCCCAGGGCCTCGAGCTCGGGGAAGTCGGCTCGGTGGGCGCCGGGTCGCCTGACCTCGACCTCCGGATCGAAGACCTCGACCTCACCGAGCGCCCCCGCAACTGCCTCAAGCGGGCGCAGATCAACACCATCGGCGAGCTGGTCGAGCGCACCCTCGACGACCTGTTGAACATCACCAACTTCGGCCAGAAGTCACTGGACGAGGTTCTCCAGAAGCTCGACGAGCGCGGACTCGCCCTGCGGGTCAAGGACTGATCGGCCATGCTCGGGACTCCGAAGAAGGGCCGCCGGTTCGGCGGCAGCTCCGCCCATCAGAAGGCGATGATGGGCAACATGGTGGCGTCGCTGATCGCCGCCGAGTACCTGGTGACCACCGAGGCGAAGGCCAAGGCCCTCCGCCCGCAGGTGGAGAAGGTCATCACCGCCGCCGCCAAGGGGGGCATCGCCCGCCACCGCCACGTGGTCGCCTTCATCCGGGACAAGGACATGGCCCACAAGCTGTTCGAGGAGATCGGCCCCCGCTACGTCGAGCGGCCCGGCGGCTACACCCGCATCCTCAAGCTGGGCAACCGTTCGGGCGACAACGCCCCGATGGCCCGTATCGAACTGGTTTGAACGACGCAGTGGCTCCCCGGCCGGAGGGGAGCCGACCCGAGGTCGTCCGCTGGCGCCTCCGGGTCGCCTACGACGGGTCGGGGTTCCGGGGGTTCGCCGCCCAGGACGGCCAGCCGACGGTGGGCGGTGCCCTCTCGGAGGCCCTCAGCCTCGCCACCCGGGTGGAGGTGTCCCTCACCTGTGCGGGGCGGACCGACGCCGGTGTCCATGCCCTCGACCAGGTGGTCCACTTCGACCTCCCCGCCCCGGTGGCCTCCGGGCTCGACCCGGCGGCGGTGATGCGGTCGGTGAACCGCCAGCTGGCCCCGTCCATCGTGATCCGGGAGGCCGGCGAGGTGCCGTTGACCTTTTCCGCCCGC
>DATARI010000103.1:0-5983 GCA_036264255.1 Acidimicrobiales bacterium
GGCTTGGGTGGGGGAGGGGATTCGGTCGGTGCTGGAGGGGGCGGGGATGGAGGGGCGGCGGATGCCGTCGGCCCTCGGGTCCCTGGCGATCCCGGGTTAGAGCCGGAATTGGAGCTGGGGTTAGAGCCCGGCGGCATGAGCCTCGCCCAGCGCGGTCAGCCGATCCCGGAGCGCTTCGGCGAGGTCGGGGGTCAGCCCGCATACTTCGGCATCGGTAGTGGCGGCGGCGGTGTGAAGCTTGACCCGGACCAGGCCGTAGAAGCGCTCGACCGGTCCCGCTTCGACGTCAACCAACTGCATCCGCCCGTAGGGGACGACGGTGAGTTTCTTGAACATGGCACCGTGGGTGACGAGGAGGTCGTCTACCCGCTCGACATACCCCCACGACCGTTGGTTCCGACCGATCGAGAACCAGGCCATCACCGCGATCGCCAGGGCCGCCACCCCCGCGGCCACGCCGGCCGAGGTGGAGAGGACCGAGAACCCGATACCGATGCCGGCGGCGACGGGCAGGCCAGCCGTCACCAACTCGGCGCGCCGCATGACCGCCAGCCGAGGCGACACCCGCATCCAGGAGTGATCGATGGGTGGCGCGAAAGGACCCGACATGTGCCGGAATCTACCGCCTCTGATGCGACAGAGATCAGGCGGAGATCAGTTGACCTGTCGCTCGTAGCCCTCCCAGTACGGGGCCCGGAGCCGGAACTTCTGGAGTTTGCCGGTGGCGGTGCGGGGAAGTTCATCCCGGAATTCCACCTGTTTCGGGCACTTGTACCCGGCCAAGAGGGTTCGGCAGTGGGTCAGGATGTGGTCTTCGGTGAGGGTGACACCGTCATCGGTCACCACCAGCGCCGTGACCATTTCTCCCCAGGTGTCATGGGGGATGCCAATGACCGCCACCTCGGCCACCCCGGCCAGCGAGAAGATGGCGTCCTCGACTTCGATGGAGGAGACGTTCTCCCCGCCGGTGATGATGACGTCCTTCTTTCGGTCGAGGATCTGCAGGTGACGCTCGTCGTCGACCAACCCGCCATCCCCGGTGTGGAACCAGCCGCCGTCCAGCGCGGCGTCGGTGGCGTCGGGCTGCTCCCAGTAGCCGGCCATGACGGTGTTGCTCCGAGCCAAGACCTCGCCGTCCTTGCTGATCGACAGCTCGGTTCCGAGCGCCGGCGCACCGGCCCGCATCAGCTTCCGGGCCCGCTCGCCGGAGGACAGGTCGTCCCACTCGGCCCGCCCCCGGTTGATGGTGAGGAGGGGAGCGGTCTCGGTGAGGCCGTAGATCTGGATGAACTCCCAGCCGAGCTCGGCTTCGATGCGCTCGATGGTCCGGCTCGGCGGCGGCGCTCCGGCCACCACGATGCGGGTCTTGTCCCGTCCGGGCACCGGACCGTCCCAGGTGGGGATGGCATCGAGCACTGCATTGACCACTGCCGGTGCCGCGCACAGCAGGGTCACGCCGTGCCGCGCCACCCGATGGAGGATCTCGGTGCCGTCGACCTTGCGCAGCACCACCTGGGGACACCCCATGCCGGTGGTGGCCCAGGGCATGCCCCAGCCATTGGCGTGGAACATCGGCAGGGTGTGGAGGTAGACGTCGCGGTCCGAAACCTGGGTGTGCCAGCCGAACACCGCGGCGTTCACCCAGCAGTTCCGATGGGTGAGCTGGACGCCTTTGGGCCGGGCGGTGGTGCCCGAGGTGTAGTTGATGGTGGCGGTGGCCCCCTCGTCGGCATCCCAGGGCTCCGGCTCCACTCCTGCCGGGTAGAGGATCGGATCGGTGTCGGCGCCGAGGACGAACCGATGACGGGTGTTGATGCCTCCGAGGGCGTCCTCGAGCTCCGGATCCACCAGCAGGGCCGACGCCCCCGAATGCTCGACGATGTAGGCGACTTCGGCTGGCGCCAGTCGGAAGTTGATGGGCACGAAGGTGCGCCCCCACCCGCACACCCCGTAGAAGGCGGTCAGGAGCCGGGCCGAGTTCTGCGACACCACCGCCACCCGTTCGCCGGGTTCGATGCCCAGGCGGTCGAGCCCGGCCGCCTGGGCCCGGGCCCGATCGGCCATCTCGCTGAAGGTCAAGGTTCCCCACGAAGCGGCCGGCTGATCGGGCTCGTCGATGACCGCCTGGCGGTCGGGGTACGCCGCCTCGGCGCGATCGAGAAAGTCCCGCACGTTGAACTGAACGATCATCGCTCTACCTCATGCCCCCTCGGTACCCCCGATTTTCCTCCATTGAAGCAAATGTGGTGGACACCCGCTCGGCGAGATCGGTTCCGAGGTCGGCGCCCTCGGAACCACCCGGCACTCGGTAACGTGAGGAAATGGCTGCCCCCCGAGTCCCCCGCGTCGCCATTGGCCCCAAGGCAGGAAGCTTCGCGGTGGAAGCCGTGGAGAAGGGTGGGGGAACGGTGGTCGACGTCGGCGACGGCCCCGATGCGGTGGTCTGGCTCGACTCCGCCGACATGGCGGGCCTGTCCGCCGCGCTGGAGAAGGCTCCGCAGGCCGAGTGGGTGCAGCTGCCGTTCGCGGGAGTCGAGCTGGCCGTCGAGGCCGGGCTCCTCGGCCATGACCGGCAGTGGACCAGCGCCAAGGGTGCCTACGGCGAGCCGGTGGCCGAGCACGCCCTGACCCTCGCGCTGGCCGGCTTGCGGTTGCTCCGGACCCGCGTCGAGGCCCGATCATGGGGCACCCCGGCCGGCACCAGCCTCTACAACCAGAAGGTCACCATCCTCGGCGGGGGCGGGATCACCCACTTCCTGCTGGAGCAGTTGGCGCCGTTCGGGGTGGAGGCGACCGTGGTCCGGCGCACGGCCGACCCGGTTCCCGGAGCCGCCCGGACCGTCACCACGGCTGAGCTGCATGACGTCCTCCCCGGAGCGCTGGTGGTGTTCCTGGCGTTGGCCTTGAGCCCCGCCACCACCGGGATCATCGGGGAGCCGGAGCTCGAGTTGATGGACGAGCGGGCCTGGCTGGTCAACGTGGCCCGGGGACGCCACGTGAAGACTGACGCCCTGGTGGCCGCGCTCACCTCCGGGTCGATCGCCGGCGCCGCCCTCGACGTCACCGACCCCGAGCCGTTGCCCGACGGCCATCCGCTTTGGGACCTCTCCAATTGCATCATCACCCCCCACACCGCCGACACCATCGAGATGATCCGCCCCCTGTTGGCCGAGCGGATCCGGGAGAATGTGGTGCGGTTCGCCGCCGGCCGGGAGCTCATCGGCCGGGTCGACCCCGACGCCGGGTACTGACGGTCTGATCCTGCCGGTCTGAGCGGGTGCATCATCCCGCGCCGCCGAACGGAACTGTCTGCTGACCAGGGCGAATGGTGGGCTTCGGGGCGATGTCACACCCTCGGTTCATGCTGAGCGGGACATGGAACCTCTCCCGTCAACGTCAGCCCCAGGAGGACGCATCATGATCGTCACCCCTAACCCCAGGACCACCAGGGTCTCCCCGCCGACGTACGGGACCGCTCGGCCCGCCCCGCCGGAAGCCTTCACCATCGACTGTGCCGACTGCCAGCACCAGCACACCTCGGTCTGCGACGACTGCGTGGTGAGCTTCATCATGGATCGCCAGCCCGAGGATGCGGTGGTCATCGACGCCGACGAGGCCCGGGCGGTGCGACTGCTCGAGCAGGCCGGCCTGGTCCCGGGGAACCGCCACTCGCGTCAGGTGGGGTGAGGGCACTCCAGACGCGTCTCGGCATCCTCACGCCCGATATGGATCGTGCCGTCCTATTGGTGAGCGCGGAAGGTCTGAGGTCGGTCTAACGGGGTTTAAGTCGGTAAAAACGACCGGGTCTTGCCTGCGACCACCACCTGGCGAGGGCCGTGTCAGCATGGAGCATGGCCCTGGCCACCCCACGAGATGAGAGCAGAACCCTGCTGGGCGCCGAGTTGGCTGGTGAGTTGATGGCCATCGGTCGGAGTTGCGGGCTGGCGGCAGTTGGGATCACCGACACCGAGGTCTTCACCGAGACTCTCCACGATCTTCTCGATCGCCGGCAGCAGGGCCTTCAGGGCGACATGCAGTTCACCTACCGGAATCCGGAACGGTCCACCGATCCGAGGCGCATCCTTCCTGGTGCTCGCTCGCTGGTCGTGGGCGCCTGGGGTTACCGCCGAGACGATGGTGCCGACGCCGACGCCGACGCCGTCGCCGACACCGTCGGCGACACCGAGGTATCGCCGCCACGTCCCCGTGGCCGGGTGGCCCGGTATGCCCAGCGCGACCACTACGCCTCTTTGCGTCTGGCTCTGTCGGCGGTGGCGGAGCGGCTCCGGGCCGATGGCTGGCGGGCGACCGTCGTCTGTGATGACAACGCGCTGGTCGATCGGGCGGCGGCCCACCGGGCCGGGCTCGGCTGGTTCGGGAAGAACTCTTTGCTATTGCTTCCCGGTCTCGGGTCGTGGTTCGTCCTGGGCAGTGTGGTCACCGATGCTCCACTGGAGCCAGCCCCAACCCCAACCGCGACCGCGACCCCCACCCCCGCCGCCCATGGCAGCGGCTGCGGAAGTTGTTCCCGGTGCATGACCGCCTGTCCGACCGGAGCCCTCGTCTCCCCCGGGGTCGTCGATGCCCGGCGGTGCCTGGCCTGGCTGGTGCAGGCGCCGGGCTCTTTTCCCGAGCAGTACCGGGAGGCGCTCGGGGACCGGATCTACGGGTGCGACGAGTGTCAGACGGTATGCCCCATCAACCGGTTGGCGGAACGCCGGGATCCGCCGGCGCCGGCGGAGTCCGACCGGGAGGCCGACGTCGACCTGCTCGGCCTCCTCGGGTCGTCGGACGCCGAACTTCTCGAACGCCACGGCCGCTGGTACATCGCCGGGCGCCAGCCCCGCTACCTGCGGAGGAACGCCCTGGTGGCCCTCGGGAACATGGGGGATGGGGAGGACCCCGCCACCGAAGCGGCCCTTCGTCGTGCCCTCGACGATCCCGACCCGATGATCATCGAGCATGCGGCCTGGGCGGCCACGAAGTTGGGACGGGACGATCTGGTCGGTCGCGTGGCGTGACCCACCTCTTGGTTACCAACGACTTCCCCCCGAAGGTAGGAGGGATCCAGGCCTACCTGTGGGAGTTGTGGCGGCGGATGGACCCCGCCTCGTTCGTGGTCCTGACCGCCTCCTCCTCTCCGGATGCGGCGGAGTTCGACCGCCAACAGGCCGATCGGGGCATCCGCATCGAGCGGACTTCCGGCCGGGTACTGGCTCCGACGCCAGGGTTGGTTCGCCGCATCCGGGCCACCGCCGAGCGGGTCGGCGCCTCGCTGGTGGTGATCGACCCGGCCTTTCCGCTCGGGATCATCGGACCCCGGCTCGGCCTCCCCTATGCGGTCGTGCTCCACGGCGCGGAGGTGGCGATCCCGGGACGACTCCCGGGCAGCCGGGAGCTGCTGGCCTCCGCCCTGCGGCATAGTGCTCTGGTGGTGTCGGCCGGCGGCTATCCGGCCGCCGAGGCCCGCCGGGCGTTGCGGGGCCGGGGCATGCCCCCGGTGATCGAGATCCCGCCGGGGGTCGACCTCGAACGGTTCCGCCCGCTCTCCGACTCCGAACGCCTCGATGCCCGGGTCGACCTCGGGTTGCCGAAGGAAGGGCCCCTGGTGGTGAGTGTCAGCCGGCTGGTGCCCCGAAAGGGAATGGACATCCTCATCGACTCCGCCGCCCGGTTGCAGGCTTCGGTTCCTGATCTGGTGGTGGCGATCGCCGGGAGGGGCCGGGACCAGGAACGCCTGGCCGCGGAGATCGTCGATCAGGAAGCTCCGGTCCGGCTGCTCGGAGGGGTGTCCGACGAGGATCTGCCCCGACTGGTGGGGGCGGCGGATGTCTTCGTGATGCTCTGCCGCAACCGGTGGCTGGGTCTCGAGCAAGAAGGCTTCGGCATCGTCTTCGTCGAGGCTGCCGCCGCCGGAGTTCCCCAGGTGGCGGGGGATTCAGGGGGAGCCGCCGAAGCCGTCATCGACGGGTCGACCGGATTT
>DATARI010000107.1:0-28586 GCA_036264255.1 Acidimicrobiales bacterium
GCGTTGGCCAGATTGTGTGTGCCGAACACCACGTCGACATGGCCGGCCCGCTCCCGGACCCGTTCCCGGTCCATCTGGGCCAGGCACCCGCCCACCGCGATCTGCATCTCCGGTCGGCTCTCCCGGAGGGTCTTCAGGTTCCCGAGGTGCCCGTAGAACTTGTTGTCGGCGTTCTCCCGGATGCAACAGGTGTTGAACACCACCACGTCGGCCGACTCCAGGTCCGGGGTCGACACCAGGCCGTCGGCGGTCAGCAACCCGGCTAGCCGTTCCGAGTCGTGGTCGTTCATCTGGCAGCCGAAGGTCTGGATGTGGAACGTCCGCGGAGAAGTTGTCGCGGGGACTTCGCCCTCTTCGGTGCCGGTGCTCACCGCCCCATGGTACGGCCCGGTTGGAGGCCTACGGGTGTGACGCCTCCACCACCGTGTGGATGCCCCCTCTGACCAGCCAGTCGGTGGTCACCGTCATGGTGCGGGGGGCGATGGCGGACACCAGATCGTCGAGGATGCGGTTGGTCACGTCCTCGTGGAAGGCGCCCTCGCCCCGATAGCTCCAGAGGTAGAGCTTGAGCGACTTGAGCTCCACGATCGAATCCCCGGGCACGTAGGCCACCGTCACGGTGGCGAAATCGGGCTGCCCGGTCATCGGGCAGACACAGGTGAACTCCGGGGTCTCGCAGCGAACCCGGTAGTCACGGCCCGGGTGGGGATTGGGGATCGCCAGCAATTCTTTCGAGGGGCGGGAGGGCACGCCCAGACTCTACGGTGGCCGCCAACCGCCCCGGGCAACCTCTCAGCGCTACGGGCGTAATGGGTTGCAAGTATCGGTCAACCGGTGTCGCATCGGTAAGGCCGGCGAGATAGTTTGCCCTGTGGTCGACAAGGTTGTATCCGAGGCGACTGAGGGCGGTGATTCCCCGTCCCCCGGTGCTGACAAGCCGGCCGGCGACGCCGATGTCGGAAGCGGCGGCGGCGGTGATGCCGGCATCGCCAGCGTCGCCTCCCGCCAGCCGGCCGAGCAGCGGGACCACGATGCCGAGCTGCGGGACCGGGCGGCCGAGAAACGGGACCGGGCAGCCGAGTTCTCCGAAGCGTTGGGGGCGGCGGGCACCTCCGACGGCACCCTCAGCCGATCAGCACTGGCCCGACGGGACGCCGCCTCTGACCGCTGGCGAGCCTCTCAGGATCGGGCGGCGGGAGCGGCCGAACGAGAACACGCCTCCATGGACGGGCTGACCGGTGTCTATATGCGGGCCGCCGGATTCGTGCAGCTGGAACGGGAAATGGCCAGGGCGCGCCGATCCCGGCAGCCGCTGGCCCTGGCCTTCGTCGACGTCGACGGTCTCAAGGCCGTCAACGATTCGAGGGGCCACGCCGCCGGTGATCGGCTGCTGGTCGACGTGGCCAAGACCTTGGGCGCGCACCTTCGTTCCTACGACCTGATCATTCGCTACGGGGGTGACGAGTTCCTCTGCGCGGTCTCCGGACTCGATGCCGATCAGACCTTCGAGCGCATCACCTCCGTCAACGCCGCCCTGGCCGACTCCGGCGAACGGGGCTCGGTGACGGTGGGCGTCGCCGAACTGCAGCCGGACGACTCGTTGGAAGAACTCATCCGGCGGGCCGACACCTGTCTCTACCGAGAGAGACAACAGCGCCGGAGTCGCCAGCCCGCCACCGGGCCCGGGTAAGCGACTACCGGTCGCCGTCGAAGTCGAAGAGCCGGCCCCCGCGGTCGGGGCCCGGACCGACGTCGGGGCCACCGTCCTCGTCGAACCCTCCGGTGCCGGCTTCGGGCCAGGATGGCTGGCGGGAACGGAAGAAGTCATCAGTACCGTTCCGGTCGACGATGAGCCCGTGCATGTCCGGGCTGAGCAGCAGCACCTTCCCGGGGACCTCGGTGTCGGCCATGGCCTCCTCCGCCGCCAGTTTCACTTTCGCCCCGTCGGCCCCCCGGCAGATGCCGAGCAGCGACGGCCCCGCCCCCGACCAGCAGGTGGCCAGGGCGCCGCCGGCCGAGAGCCGGGACAACAGGATGGGAGCGGCCGGGAACATCGGGCTCCGGAAGTCCTGGTGCAGACGATCCTCGGTGGCCTCTTTCAACAGCACCCGGCTGTCGGCCAATCCGGCGATCAGCAGCGCCATCCGGGAGAGGTTGAAGGCGGCGCTCTCCCGGGTGACCTCGAGGGGGAGAGCCAACCGGGCCTTGGAGGTGGACAGGGCGGCATCGGGGACGATGACCACGAAGACCAGGCTCACGTCGAGGGTGAGCCGCACCACCCGCACCGCCCCCTTGACCATGGCCGCCGCCACCAGGCCGCCGACCACCGAGGCGGCGGCGTTGTCGGGGTGCCCGTCCATGTAGGCGGCCACCGACAACGGATCCTTGGAACCGGCAGCGGCGGCCGCCGCCGCCGCCAGGGCGGCCGATGAGCCGAGACCGCGGCCGACCGGCACCTCCGACCGGACGGTGATGGCCAGCTTGTCGGTCCCGGCCACGTCGATGGCCACCCGGGCGGCCAGGTGGGAGGGGTCGTCGTCCGACAGTCCGGCGTTCTCCCCCACCGAACGGACGATCAGCCGGGAGGCCTTTTCCACTTCCACCTCGACGTACTGGTCGAGGGCGACGGCCAGGGTGTCGAAACCGGGGCCGAGGTTGGCCGACGAGGCGGGGGCACGAGCTCGCACGCCCTCAGGGTACTCGCCGTATGCGGACCGGAGCGTGACCAATGTCGCGGTCCGGTGACGAACCCGGCGACAACCCGTCCCCTACCGATGGGTGAGGCGCCACCACAACGACGGCTCGGGAACCGCCGCGGCCAGCCGGAGGGGAACCGACACCGACTGGGTCCCGAGGGTGTAGGAGACGGTCCCCACCTTCGCCCCGGTGCGCCCACTGGAAGGCACCGACAGGGAGTGGGCGGCGACCACCGTCTGGCCCGGCCACGCCAACAGGATGGCGGTCCGGCCGGTGACCACGCTGACCGGGTGCTTCACCCCTCCCCAGGTGGACTGGGCGGTGCCCACCATCTTCCCCGGCGAGGCGAGCGTCACCGGGACCACCGTGCTCTCGGTGGCGGTCAGCAGGCCTTCGGCCACCGGCCGGGTGAATTTCTCCGGATCGGGGATGTAGAGCTGGTCGGGCGGGATGGTGGTGGTGGTGGTCGGCGGGGGCGGGTCGGTGGGGGGCGAGCCCGGTGGCGGCGCGGTGGTGGTCGTGGTGGTGGTGGGCGGGGGGATGCCGGCCGGGACCGGCTGCCCGATCACCGCGATCAGCACCACCGCGGTCTGGCCGTCGATCACCCGCCGTCCGGCCAGCACCATGCAGCCGCCGGCCTTCGAGGTGTACCCGGACTTGATCCCCACCACCCCGAAGGAACCGATCTCGGTGACCAGGTTGTGCTGGGTGCCGATCAGCGGGAGGGTCACCGACGACATACCCACCACTTCGGCGAAGGTGGGGATGGCCATGCCGGCGGCCGCCACCTTCAAGACGTCGGCGGCGGAGGACATCGAGCCGGGGTCGACCCCGGCGACGTCGACGTAGTGGGTATTGGTCATCCCCAGCGAAGCGGCCAGGGCGTTCATCTTGACGACGAAAGCTGCCGGGCTGCCGGCGTCCCACACCGCCAGGGTGTAGGCGAGGTTGTTGGCCGACAGCGCCAGGAGGCCCTCGAGAAGCTCCCGCTCGGTCAGCACTTCCCCCACCGACACCTGCACCACCGACCCGTCGGCGCTCTGATCCGACTCGTACTCGTCGACGTCGGCGGCGGTCATGGTCAGCAACGGCCCGGGGGAATTGGACGCCACCGGGTGGTCCCGGAGGATCACCACCGCGGTGGCCAACTTGGTCAGCGAGGCGATGGGGTGGGGCGCCTGGTTGGAGGAGCTGGCCGCGAACCCGAGGGAGGGGATGCTCACCGCTCCTTGGCCGGTGGACGGCCAGGGCAGCACCGGCGGGCCCCCCGGCACGGTCACCGAGGCCAGCGTCGACTCGGCGGTGGGCGCCGGCAGGGGCCGAGTCACGTGCCAGGCCTCCACCGAGGCGATCCCGACGATGACCACCACCGCCACGATGGACAGTGACCACGCCACCTTGTGTGAGCGGCGCGGACCGTCGCCAGCCTCCGGCGGTTCGCCATCGGCGGCGGGGAGGTCAGGCTCCGACCGAGAGACGATCGGCTCCTCCTTCGTGCTCTCGATCAACGGGCTTCGAGTTCCTCGACCGTCATCAACACCGCTCGGGCCTTGGAGCCCTCCGATGGCCCCACCACCCCGCCGCGCTCCATCAGATCCATGAGCCGCCCGGCCCGGGCGAAGCCCACCCGGAGCTTCCGCTGCAGCATCGAGGTGGATCCGAGCTGGGACCGGACGACCAGGTCCATCGCCTGGGCCAGCAGTTCATCGTCGTCATCGTCGGCCCCCCGCTCGCCCGACACCCCCGACCGGGTGACCTCGTCGATCCCCGCCACCACTTCCATCTGCCGTTGGCGCTTCCAGTGGGCGGTCACCGCCCGCACCTCGTCCTCCCCCACCCAGGGAGCCTGGAGGCGCTGGGGGTTGGACGACGAGGCGGTCACCAACAGCATGTCGCCCTTGCCGATGAGCCGCTCGGCCCCCGGCTGGTCGAGGATGACCCGGCTGTCGGCGAGGGACGACACCGAGAACGCCATCCGGGAGGGGATGTTGGCCTTGATCACCCCGGTGATCACGTCCACCGACGGGCGCTGGGTGGCCAGCACCAGATGGATCCCGACCGCCCGGGCCATCTGGGCGATCCGGCAGACCGAGTCCTCCACGTCCCGGGCCGCCACCATCATCAGGTCGTTGAGCTCGTCCACCACGATGAGGATGAACGGCAGCCGCTGGTAGCGGGCTTCGATCTCCTCCGGCTCGTCGCCGTCGTCGTCATCGGACCCGGTGCCGAGCATCCGGAGCCGGTAGGCCTCCTCGTGGTCGTCCAGCTGGCCACCGTCCACCGCCTGGTTGTAGCCGGTGATGTCCCGCATCCCCGCTTCGGCCAGGAGGTCGTAGCGGCGCTCCATCTCCTTGACCGCCCAGGACAGCGCGTTGGCCGCCTTCTTCGGGTCGACCACCACCTGGGTCAGCAGGTGGGGAAGGTCGTTGTACTGGCCGAGCTCCACCCGCTTCGGGTCCACCAGCATCAGCCGCACCTGGTCGGGGGTGGCCCGGGTGAGGATGGAGGTGAGGATCGAGTTGATACAGGACGACTTCCCCGACCCGGTGGATCCCGACACCAGCACGTGGGGCATGTCGGCCAGGTTGACCATGTACGCGTTGCCGGCGATGTCCCGCCCGAGCGCCACTTCCAACGGGTGGTGGGCCTTGGCCGCCTCCGGGGAGGCCAGGATGTCGCCGAGGGCGACCAGCTGGCGGCGGCGGTTGGGGACCTCGACCCCGATGGCCGACTTGCCGGGGATGGGAGCCAGGATGCGGACGTCGGGCGAGGCCATGGCGTAGGCGATGTCCTTGGACAGCGACGTCACCCGGGCCACCTTCACCCCCGCCCCCAGCTCCAGCTCGTAGCGGGTGACTGACGGGCCGACGGTGCGGCCGACCAGCCGGGTCTCGACTCCGTGGGCGGCCAGGGCGTGGACCAGGGCGGTGCCGCCGGCGTCCACCTCCCGCTCGTCGACCGCCTGGGGCTTCAGCCGCTTGAGGAGCCCGGGTGGGGGAAGCTTCCATCCCCCCGCCCCCGGGCCGAGCTTCATCTCCAGCTGGGAGCCCTTGCCCGCCCGCACCGCGGCGTCGGGGAGGTCGCCCGGGTCGGGGGGTCCGGCCGACCCGGCCACCAGGTCGGTCAGGGTGTCGGTGGTGACCGGCAGCGCCACCACCGGGACCACCCCCATCTCCGGATCCGGCCCCTCGGCGTTGACCAGGGTGGGGTCCCCACCCAGCAGCGCCCGGCCGAACGGGTCGGTCGGGTGCTCGTCCTCCACCTCGGAGGCGGTGGCTTTCGACCGTCCCTCCGGCCCGCCCCGGGCGACGTCGTAGGCCCACCGGGCGGCCACGCTCACCCCGTGGGCCGCGGTCCGCACCGACACCCCGGTGAACAGCACCAGGGCCACCACCATGATCGCCAACAGCACGGTGGCGGCGCCGAACCCGCCGAGTCCGGCCCGCAGCGGGTTCCCGACCACCGCCCCGATCCAACCCCCGGCGGAGGACAGGCTGGCGGTCGACGCCCCGAGCCGCGGGGATCCGCCGGCCAGGGCGGCGAGGCCGGCGATGGACAGCTGGGTCAGGCCGCCGCCGAGGACGGCCCGGCTCGGATCGCGGCGGGGTACGGGGTCCTCGTCGTGGCTGCGGCCGGCGACCAGCCGGACCCCGATGGCCACCACCACCACCGGCACCAAGAACCTTCCCCAGCCGAGCAGGTCGCCGAGCACCCGGCGGGTGCCGTGGCCGACCGGCCCGAGGGCATCGGCGTAGAGGGCGAGCATGGCCAGCAGCCCGACGGTGACCAGCACCACCCCCCAAACATCGGCGGCATGATCGGCCACCACGTCCCACATGCCGGCCGCCATCCCCCGGCCCCGGGACGGGCGCGCCCGACCCCGGCCCTTGGCCGTGGACCTCTTTCGGGAGGCGGCGCTTTTCCGGGAACGGGAACGAGCCGGGACCGCGGCCCTGGCCTTCGACCGCGAGGCTCCGGATCGACCCGCCGGTCGCTTGGTAGCGGTCGACACAGTGCGGACAGGTTACTCTCTGGGTCCCCCGATCACGGGGACGCCCCCGGCCTGGAGCTCAGACGGTGACGATGACCGGGACGATCATCGGACGCTGCTTGGTCCGGTTCCCGACCAACTGGCCGAGAGCCTTGCGGGCCACCCGGTTGAGGGTTTCGTGGTCCTGGCTGCCGCCGGCCAACGCCTTGGCCAGCGCGGTGGCCACCAGCTCCCGCGCCTCGTCGAGCAGCCGATCGGTCTCGTCGTCGTAGGCCCATCCCCGGGTCACGATCTGGGGCACCCCGACCACTTCACCCCGCTTGAGGTCGATGGTGGCCACCGCCATCACCACCCCGTCCTCGGCCAGCACCTTGCGGTCCCGGAGCACACCGTGGCCGATGTCGCCGACCGAACTCCCGTCGACGAACAGGTAGCCGCCGGGCACACTGCCGTCGCGGCGGAGGCCCGAGTTGTCGAGCTTCACCGCGTCGCCGTCCTCGCAGAGCAAGATCCGGTCGCCGGGGATGCCCATCGAGTTGGCCACCTGGACATGGTTGGCCATGTGCCGGTACTCCCCGTGCACCGGGATGAAGAACTCCGGGCGGGTCACCGAGATGAGGGTAGACAGCTCCCCCTGCCGGGCGTGCCCGCTCACGTGGACGGCTTCCACCCCGGAGTGGATGACCTCCACCCCCCGGCGATGGAGGCTGTCGATGACCCGCCCCACCGACCACTCGTTGCCGGGGATGGGGTGGGCGCTGATCACCACCACATCGTCCTCCCGGAGCTTGAAGAACCGGTTCTCGCCGACGGCCAGCCGGGAGAGCGCCGACATCGGCTCGCCCTGGGACCCGGTGGAGATCACGCACACTTGCCCGGACGGCAGGGCGTCCACCTGCTCGATGTCCACCATCGCCCGGTCGGGGATGTCGAGGAGGCCGAGCTGGCGGGCCAGGGCGACGTTCTTCTGCATCGAGCGGCCGAGGGTGGCGACCTTGCGCCCACCGGCGATGGCGGCGTCGGCCACCTGCTGGACCCGGTGGATGTGGCTGGCGAAGCAGGTGACCACGAACCGCTTGTCCGGCCGGGCCAGGAACACCCGGCGGAGGGTGGCCCCGACGGTGGACTCCGACGGGGTGAACCCGGGCTCCTCGGCGTTGGTGGAGTCGCTGAGCAAGAGGCGGATGCCGGGATCGGAGGCCAGCGCGCCCATCCGGGCCAGATCGGTGCGGCGGCTGTCGACCGGGTGGAGGTCGATCTTGAAGTCGCCGGAATGGAGGATGATGCCCTGGGGGGTGTGGAAGGCGGTGGCGAACGCCTGGGGCACCGAGTGGGTGACCGGGATGAACTCGACGTCGCAGGGGCCGATCCGCCGGCGCTCCCCGTCCCGGACCGGGATCCAGGTCACCTGGCTGGCCAGGCCGGCCTCGTCCACCCGGTTCCGGGCCAGCCCGAGGGTGAGCTCGGAGCCGTAGACCTTCAAGGGCAGGTAGCGGAGGAGGAAGGCGAGGCCGCCGGTGTGGTCCTCGTGGCCGTGGGTGAGGATGACCCCGTCGACCCGGTCGGCGTTCTCCTGGAGGTAGGTGAAGTCGGGGAGGACCAGGTCCACCCCCGGCATGTCCGGGTCCGGGAACATGATGCCGACGTCGAGAATGAGGATGCGGCCGTCGACTTCGATGCAGGCGCAATTCCGGCCGATCTCGCCGAGGCCGCCGAGGAACACCACCCGGACGGGGGCAGCTCCCGGGTCGCCGCCGGTGAACACCGGGCCGGGGGCGTCGACGGGGCGCTGGCGCTTCTTCGGAGTCGAGCCGGAGTGCTTCTGGCCGGAACCCTGGTGCTTCGGGTTCGAGCTCTGGGCGGACGGGTTGCCCCCGGACCGCTTGGACGATGCCCCTGCCTTGTTGCCCTGTTTCTTGGACCCGCCGGTCCGTCCCGGGTCAGCCAACCGACTGGCGATTCGATGCGTGCTGGCGGAGCCGGTCGATGACCCCACGGGCATGGTCGTCCAGTGACTCGGGTGCCTCGGCATTGGGCAGGCGGCACTGGCCGGCCGGGAGCCCCTGGGCCCGGCAGGCGGCCTTGGCCGGCATGGGATTCGGGTAGAGGTCCGAGCTCTCGAAGTCGTAGGACTCGGCGAGGCGGTGGTTGGCGGCCCGGGCCCGGTCGAGGTCCCCGGCGTTGAAAGCGGTGACCATCTCGGCCATCGTCCCCGCCGCCCAGTGGGTGGCCACGCTGACGATTCCCACCCCGCCGACGGCCAGGAACGGGAGGGTGAGGGCGTCGTCGCCGCAGTAGACCTCGAAGGTCTCGGGGGTCTCGGCCACCACCCGGGCGGCGGCGGCCGGATCGTGAGTCGAATCCTTCACCCCCACGATGTTCGGGACCTCACTGGCCAGCTCGATCACCAGCTCGGTGCCGATCCGGCGCCCGGTGCGGATCGGGATGTCGTAGAGCACCACCGGGAGGTCGGTGGCGCCGGCCACCGTGCGGAAGTGGGCGGACAACCCCGCCGCCGATGGGCGGTTGTAATAGGGGGTCACCACCAGCACCCCGTCCACCCCGCTGTCGGCCACCGACCGGGTGAAGGTCACCGCATGGGCGGTGTCGTTGCTGCCGGTGGAGGCGATCACCGGGACGTTGACCGCTCCGGCCACCGCCCGAAACAGGTCGAGGGCCTCCCCGTCGGTCAGCACCGGGCCCTCGCCGGTGGTGCCGGCCACCAGCAAGCCATCCGATCCGGTGCTCACCAGGTGGTCGGCCAGGACCACCGCGCCGTCGATGTCGAGGGCGCCGTCGCTGTGGAAGGGAGTGACCATGGCGGTCACCACCGAACCGAATCGCGCCATTTGGTCAGCCCCTCATCAAGGTGTGTCTCGGAGTTGACACCACGGTGACGCAGGCTACCAGCAGGGGCGGGTCGCCCCGGACCCTGCCGGCGGCCGTCAGGTGGCTAGGAAGCCGCGGTCGGGACGGCGGCGAAGGAGTCGTACTCCTCGCCGGTGTCCTACCACGACTCGAATTCGATCACGCCCAGTTCGGTGAACTTGGTCCGCAGCCACCCGTCGGCGGCGTCGAGGAGGCCGAGCTTCCGGCAGTTGGGAACGATCTTGGAGAACAGCAGGGCCTGGAACTGGGCCCGCTCCGGAGCCTGCTGGACCAGGGGCACGATGGCCTTCGGGTCGATGCCCATACGGTCCCACACCTCTTGCTGGAGGAACCGGTCGCGCATCCGCACCGCCGCCTCGAAGGCGAACTCCTGGCGCTCCCGCAGCTCGTGGGCGGTGAGGCCCTGGTAGTACTCCTGGAGGCTGAGCACGCCGAAGGCCACGTGGCGGGCCTCGTCGGCCATCACGTAGCGCAGCAGCTGCTTCAACAGCGGATCCTGGGTCAGCTGGGCCATGAAGCCGAATGCGGCCAGCGCCAACCCCTCCACCATGATCTGCATGCCGAGGTAGGTCATGTCCCAGCGGGAGTCGGCGATGATGTCGTCGAGCAGCATCCGGAGGTGGGCGTTGATCGGGTAGTGGCCCGAGCACTTCTCGTCGAGGTATTTGGCGAAGACCTCGACGTGACGGGCCTCGTCCATCACCTGGGTGGCGGCGTAGTACTTGGCGTCGATCCACGGGACCGACTCGACGATCTTGGCCGTGCACACCAGCGCACCTTGTTCGCCGTGGAGGAACTGGGACAGGGTCCAGTTCTGGCTCTCCACCCCGAACTGGATCCATTCCTTCTCCGACCACTTCTCGGCGGGGGTGCCGCTGAGGTCGACCCCGGCGGTGAAGCCACCGGTGGCGATGGCGTTCTCCTCCACCAGCTTCGCCTGGTCCACCTCGATCTCCCAGGGCAGGTCGGTCTCGCCGTTCCACTGGGCCTTCTTGGCCTTCTCGTAGAGCTTGTTCAGCTTGGGCCGGGACCCCTTCTCGTAGTCCCAGGTGAAGATGGTGTCGTAATCCGAGTGCACCGAGTGCTTGCCGTCGGCATCCTCGGTCCCGACCACGGACAGGATCGCCTCGAAGTCGTCGATCTCCTCCCGGCCGATGATGTCCTCGGTGTTGCTCATGTCAATGCTCATCGCACGTCCCCCTTGGAATGTGTGGTGGTGGTGGTTGGGTGGGTCTGCTGGTACTGGGATTGATGGAAGCGGTCGGTGTGCTCGGCCCGGTCGCCGGCGAACGACGAGAGGTCGACCGGTTCCGACCGGTCGGGCGCCCGGAGCGCGGTGATCCCCGGGAGCACGAAGGTCTCGATCAGGTGGCGGGCCCGCCCGGCGTCGGTGAGATCCATCTCCGCCGACGGGGCGATGCAGTAGGAGAGGACGATCCGGGTGGCCCACTCCGCCACCCGGGCGGCTTCCTCGGGGCCCATCCACCGGGTCAGGAAGGGGGAGATGAAACGGGCGGCCGTCCCGAGCAGCCGATTCGACTCGTCGAAGGCCAGATGGCCGAGGACCACGTCCGGCTCGTGGGCGATCATGTAGGTGAGGGCGGGGTGGCGGGTGATGCGGGTCACCGCCTCCACGATCCCGATCACCAGGACATCGGAGAGGTCGTCGGCGGCTCCCATCCGGGCGCCGAGGGCGGAGAACAGCCGGGCCATCTCCGTCTCGGCCACCGCCGCCAGCAGTTCGTCCTTGCCGCCGGGGAACACCCGGTAGACGGTGGCCCGGGAGACGCCGGCCCCGTGGGCCACGTCGTCGACGGTGGTCTTGGCGGTCCCCTGCCGGGCGATGCAGTCGAGGGCGGCATCCACGATGCGAATCCGGTGGGGGGAGACGGCAGCAGCCTGGCCGCCCCCGGTGCTATCGCCGTGCACGACTCGGAGCCGTACCCCCTGTGCTGTCACGGTTGGAACAGTAGGTCGATATTTGTCTCATTGTCAAGGATCCCCCGGCGGCGGGCCAGAACCCCGGGGCTCGGGCCCGACCACCACCCCGGCCAGCAGCTCGCCCCGCACCAGCTCCGCGACCTGGGCGGGGTCCTCCAGGTCCCACCGGCCGGGCGAGGCCATGTAGGAGAGCACCATCCGGGCCAGGAAGTCGGCCGCCTCGTCGGGGTCCACCCCCGGGGCCAGCCCGTGCTGGTGGAGGTAGGGGATGAGGAAGTCGGCCACCGCCCCGCGGATCCGGTTGCTCTCCACCGTGAGGGTGGGGAGCAGGGTCTCGGGCTCGGTCTCCATCACCCGCTGGAGGACCTGGTGCTCCAGGATCGACCGGTGGGCGAAGCGGATCCCCCGCTCCATCACCGCCTCGAGGCTCTCGGCCCCCTGGACCTCGTCGTAGAGCCGGCCGAAGAACACCAGCAGCTGCCAGACGACCACGTCATGGATCAGCTCGTCCCGGCCCCCCGGGAAGTGCCGGTAGACGGTGGCCCGGGATACCGCCGCCTCCCGGGCGGCGTCCTCGACAGTCGTCTTGGCCAGACCCCAGCGGGCCACGCAGGCATAGGTGGCCTCGATGATGCGCTGGCGGGTGTCCTCCATGCTGCCCGGCCGGATCAGAACCCGAGCAGGGGTTCGAGCCCGAGGGTCAGGCCCGGCCGGCCGGCCACCGCCTTGACCGCCAGCACCACCCCGGCCATGAACGAGGTCCGCTCGTAGGAGTCGTGGCGGATGGTCAATCCCTGCCCGGTGGCCCCGAACAGGACCTCCTGGTGGGCGACCAGGCCACGCAATCGCACCGAATGCATCCGCACCCCTCCGGGGCCGGCTCCCCCCCGCGCCCCCTCCGCCATCACCCGGGTGGTGCGGTCGGCGGGAAACGGGTTGGCGCCGGCTGCCGACCGGGCGGCCGCCATCCGTTCGGCGGTCTGCATCGACGTCCCTGACGGGGCGTCGATCTTCCCGTCGTGATGGAGCTCGACGATCTCCGCCCCGTCGAACCAGGGGGCGGCGATCTCCGCGAACCGCATCATCAGGACGGCACCGATGGCGAAGTTGGGGGCCAGGATGCAGTTGGGGGTGCCCTGGTCGGGTCCGGCGAACAGCCGGCGGAGGGTGGCCATGTCCTGGTCGTCGAACCCGGTGGTGCCGACGACCGCATGGAGCCCGTGCTCGGCGCCCCAGGCGATGGTGGCCCGGGCCGCCTCCACCCGGGTGAAGTCGACCATCACCTCGGTGCCCCCCTCGACCAGCGCGTCGAGATCGGCGGCGATCCGGAAGCCGGCCACCTCCTCCCCCGCCACCTGGGGATCCACCGCCGCCACCAGCTCGAGCTCGGGGTCGGCGATCACGGTGGCGCACACCTCGCGCCCCATCTTCCCCCCGGCACCCACCACTCCGACTCGCATACCGGCAACCCTACCGTCGGCCGCCACGGCCTCCCGGGAGCCGACGGCTCCGGTCGGGTCAGCACACGCCGAGGGAGTCGGGATCGAAGTCCGAGGCGTCGAAGGGCCCGACCACCGACAAGGTGCGGGGAGCCCCCATCAGTTCGGCGGCGGCGGCACGGACGTCTTCGAGGGTCACCGCCTCCACCCGGGCGACCACCTCGTCGATGGTCAACACCTCGCCGTGGAGGAGCAGCCCGGCGCCGATCCGGCCCATCCGGGCCCCGGAGTCCTCGCAGGCGAGGATGGACTCCGCCCGGAGATTTCCCTTGGCCACCGCCAGCTCCCGCCCGCTGATGCCGTCGGCCCCCAGGGACTCGAGCTCGCCGACCACGATCTTCAACACCTCGGAGACGTGGTCGGGGGAAGTCCCCATCCCGACGCTGAGCACCCCGGCGTCGTGATACGTCACCCGGTCGGACCAGACCGAATAGGCGAGACCCCGGCGCTCCCGGATCTCCTGGAACAGCCGGCTGGAAAGGCCGCCACCGAGGACGTGGTTGAGGATGGCCAACGGGTAGCGACGGGGGTCGAACCGGTCGACCGAGCGCATCCCGAGGACGATCTGGGTCTGCTCGGTCGCCCGTCGGGTCACCTGCAGGGGGATGACCCGATCGGCCGGCGGGGTCCGGGTGGGGATGGTCCCCCCGGTCTGGCCGGTGAACCGCGCCTCGAGGCCGGCCACCACCGTGTCGTGGTCGAGGTCCCCGGCGATGGCGGCCACCATGTTGGCCGGCCGGTAGTGGAGCTCGAAGAACTGGCGGATCTGGGCGGCGGTCATCCCCTCGATCGACTGGTGGGTGCCCAGCACCTCCCGGCCCAGCGGGTGGTCGGGGAACAGGATGGCGGAGCTCTGCTCGGCGGCCAGGTCGGAGGGCTCGTCGGCGTGCATGAGGATCTCGTCGAGGATCACCGACCGCTCGGCATCGAGGTCGGAATCCCGGAGGGCGGGCTGCCACATGATGTCGGAGAGGATGTCGAGCCCCAACGGGAGGTGCTCGGCCAGCAGCCGGATGTAGAAGGAGGTGTACTCCTTGGCGGTGAAGGCGTTGAAGTCGCCGCCGACCTCGTCGACCGCCTCGGCGATGGACGAGGCGGAACGGTCCTCGGTGCCCTTGAACAGCAGGTGCTCGAGGACGTGGGAGGTACCGGCCCGCTCGACGGATTCGTCGCGCGAGCCGGTCCCCACCCAGAAGCCCAGGCATACCGATCGGGCGTCTGCCATCCGCTCGGTGACGACGGCCAACCCCGAGGCCAGCCGGTCGGTACGGATCACGAGTTGCCGGCTCCGGTCATGCCGGCGACCTTACCGGCGACGGCGGCCACCTCGGTTGCGCCCGCCGCCCCCACCGGAGCGCTCGGACGGCTGCTCGGCCCCGGCCGGGCCGAGGTCGCCGAACTCCTGCACCAGCTCGGCCTGGAAGGCGTCTTCGAACGACGCCGCGCCGGACACCGGGGCGGACTCGGTGCGAGGCGAGGTACGAGCCGGCTCCCGACGCGAGTCCCGGTCGCCCGGATCGGCGTGGTCGCCCCGGGGGCGGTCACCGCGATCGCCGCGTCCCCCGCCATTGCTGTCGGAGCGAGCCGAACCCGAGGACCGCTCGTCCTCGGTGGGCTCGCCGGCCAGCGACAGGGACACCTTGCCCTGCGGGTCGATGTCGTCGACCTTCACTTCGACCGGTTGGCCGAGCTCGAGGACGTCCTCCACCCGCTCGACCCGCTTGCCCCGTCCGATCTTGGAGATGTGCAACAGACCGTCCCGGCCCGGGAGGATGTTGACGAACGCCCCGAACTTGGTGATGTTGACCACCTTGCCCTGGTAGGTGGCGCCCACCTCGGCCAGCGGCGGATCCAGGATGGTGGAGATCCGTCGACGGGCCTCCTCGACGGCGTTGCCGTCCTTGGCCCCGATGGTGACGGTCCCGACCATGCCGTCGTCGTCGACGGCGATGTCGGCGCCGGTCTCCTGCTGGAGGGCGTTGATGACCTTGCCCTTGGGCCCGATGACCTCGCCGATCTTGTCCATGGGGATCTCGAACGAGACGATCTTCGGAGCCGAGGCGGCCACCTCACTGCGAGGCTCGGCGATGGCACCGGCCATCACCTCGAGGATGGTCACGCGGGCTTCCTTGGCCTGGAGGAGCGCCTTGGCCAGCACGTCAGCCGGCAGGCCGGCGATCTTGGTGTCGAGCTGGAGGGCGGTGACCACGTCCTTTGTCCCGGTCACCTTGAAGTCCATGTCCCCGAAGGCATCCTCGGCGCCGAGGATGTCGGTGAGGGTGACGTAGTTCCCGTCGTCGTAGACGAGGCCCATGGCGATGCCCGCCACCGGCGCCCGCAGCGGCACCCCGGCCGCCATCATCGACAAGGTGGAGCCGCACACCGAGGCCATCGAGGTGGAGCCGTTGGAGGCCAGCACGTCGGAGACCAGGCGGAAGGTATAGGGGAAGTCCTCCTCGTAGGGGACGACCGGCAGCAACGCCCGCTCGGCCAGCAACCCGTGGCCGATCTCCCGGCGCTTGGGCCCCCGCATGAAACCGGTCTCACCGGTGGAGAAGGGCGGGAAGTTGTAGTGGTGCATGTACCGCTTGTGGTCCACCGGGGTGATGGTGTCGAGCAACTGGTTCATCCGGGGCATGCCCAGGGTGGTCACGTTGAGCACCTGGGTGTCGCCCCGCTGGAAGAGGCCCGAACCATGGGCGGTGGGCAGCAGGTCGACTTCGGCCGACAGCGGCCGGATCTGCGAGGTGTTCCGACCGTCGATGCGGATGCCCTCCTCCACGATCCGCTTGCGCACCAGCTTCTTGGTCAGGCCCCGGACCGCCTCTTTGATCTCCCGTTCCCGGTCGGGGAACTCGGGGGCGAGGGCGGCCACCAGGGACTTGGTGGCGGCGTCGAGGGCGGCGTTGCGCTCCGCCTTCTCGGTGAAGGCGTTGGCGGCCGACACCGACTCGGTGCCGGTGGCGACCACCCGCTCGAACACGTCATCCCCGTAGTCGGAGAAGGTGGAGAACTCGAGGGGCACGATGGCACCCCTGGCGGCCACATGGGCCTCGACCAGCTGGCGCTGCAGCACGATCGACTCGCGGATCCAGGTCTTGGCCGCCTCCAGCCCGTCGGCCAGCACCTCTTCGGTGACCTGGGGGGCCCCCTCGTCGTAGTACTGGAAGGAACGCTCGGTGCCGCCGGCCTCCACCATCATGATGGCGATGTCGGCGTCGGCGGCGTCGCTGAGGGCCCGGCCCGCCACCACCAGCTCGAAGGTGGACTCGTTGCCCTCCTCGAAGGTGGGATGCGGGATCCAGACCCCGTCGGTCGAGTAGGCCACCCGGACCGCGCCGATCGGGCCGTCGAAGGGGATCCCCGACAGCATCAGCGCCGCCGAGGAGGCGTTGATGGCCAGGACGTCGTGGGGGTTGACCTGATCGGCACCGAAGATGGTGCCGACCACGTGGACCTCGTTGCGGAAGCCCTTGGGGAAGGACGGGCGCAACGGCCGGTCGATGAGGCGGCAGGTGAGGATGGCCTGATCGGAGGCCTTGCCCTCCCGGCGGAAGAACGACCCGGGGATCTTCCCGGCGGCGTAGGCCCGCTCCTCGATGTCGACGGTCAGCGGGAAGAAGTCGGCGCCCTCCCGGACGGATCGGGAGGCGGTGGCGGTAGCCAGCAGGATGGTGTCCCCGATCCGGCCGACGACGGCGCCGTCGGCCAGCTGGGCCAGCTTTCCCGACTCGAAGGTGAGAGTGCGATCGGTGCCACTAATAGGGGCTGATACTGAAATGGCGTCTGACATGACGCTCCTTGGTTTGCTCGGGGGCTCCCGAGCCAGTTCCCAGTTGTCGAACACCCCAACCCTGGATGGAATCGGGTACTCGGCAACTGGTGACTGACCTCGAAAGGAGCCCGGTGTGTCTGTCTACGGCCCGCCACCGATGTGGCTGACCGGTCCGGCTACCGGTCGACACCGTGTCGATCGGCTGACCAACGGCAAGGTGCCGCTGGCAAGAATGGCATCGCCCGGCCGAAGCCGGGCGATTAAGTCGTTACCGCCTAACGGCGGAGGCCGAGGCGACCGATGATGTCCCGGTAGCGCTCGACGTCATTGTTCCTCACGTAGTCCAGAAGTCGACGACGTCGACCGATCAACTTGAGCAGACCCCGTCGGGTGTGGTGATCACCTTTGTGAACCTTGAGGTGGTCGGTGAGGTGAGTGATGCGCTCGCTCAGAATGGCGATCTGCACCTCGGGTGAACCGGTGTCGGTCTCGTGGAGCCGGTACTCGGTGATGGTGGCCTGCTTGTCGGGCATGTGTGGGGTTGACCTCTGGGATGTTCGGAATGGCCGACGGACAGGGGCCCGTTGACCTATCTACTCTAGCAGCGTCGGCGGGACCAGCCGCGATGGCGGGTCCGGGCACGCGTCGAATCCGGCCCCGAAGGGCCGGATTCGAAGGAAATCGTGTCAGGGTTACTTGTTGGGCTGGGGAGTGACCCGCAGGTAGGGCTTGAGGGCCTTGAAACCCTTGGGGAACTTCTCCTTGGCGTCCTCGTCGGACACCGCCGGGGCGATGATCACGTCCTCGCCCTCCTTCCAGTTCACCGGCGTCGCCACCTGGTAGTTGGCGGTGAGCTGCAGCGAGTCGAGCACCCGGAGGATCTCATCGACGTTGCGGCCGGTGGAGGCCGGGTAGGTCAGGGTGAGCTTGACCTTCTTGTCGGGGCCGATGATGAACACCGACCGGACGGTGAGGGTGTCGTTGGCGTTCGGGTGGATCATGTCGTAGAGGTCGGCCACCTTGCGGTCCTCGTCCCCGATCAGCGGGAAGTTGAGGGCGGTGCCCTGGGTGTCCTTGATGTCGTCGGCCCACTTGCCATGGGAGGTGACGTCGTCGACGGACACCCCGATCAGCTTGGTGTCACGCTTGTCGAACTCGGGCTTGGCCTTGGCGAACCCACCCAGCTCGGTGGTGCAGACCGGGGTGAAGTCCTTGGGGTGCGAGAACAGGATGCCCCAGCTGTCCCCCAGGTACTCGTGGAACCGGATGGTCCCCTCGGTGGTCTCGGCGGTGAAATCGGGGGCTTCGTCGCCCAGTCGAATGGCCATGTGTCACTCCTCATGTGTTCGGTGGACCGGTGGTGAGGTCCGGATCGCGACCCTCACGATCCCCGTCGTTACCATCAAGTTAGACGAACCATCGCCTATTGTCGACTTGATGGGTCAAGTTTAAAGGTCAAGCCGGTTCGGTCGACCGGATGACCGGCGGCGGGCAAGATGTTCGCCCATGCCCGATATCGCCGCCTTCGACTTCGACGGAACCCTCACCACCGGCGGCAGCGTCTTCGACTTCCTCTCGGCCGTCACCGATCGCCGGAAGGTGGCCAACGCCTCGGTCTCCCTCCTCCCCCAGCTGGCCCACGCCGCCATCGCCGGTGGCGAGGTGGCCGACCGGACCAAGGAGCGCCTGTTCGAACTGGTGCTCGGGGGCATCGAGACGACCCACTTCGAGGCGGTCAGCGTCGCCTTTGCCGAGCGGCACCTCGCCGGCCACCTCCGTCCCGACGTCCACCGGCGGTGGCAGTGGCACCAACAGCGGGGCGACCACACCGTCATCGTGTCGGCGTCGCCGGAGGGCTACATCGCCGAAGCCGGACGCCGGCTCGGGGCCGACCACGCCATCGCCACCCGGCTGGCCACCGATGACGGTCATCTCACCGGCCGCTACGACGGGAAGAACTGCCGCGGTGCCGAGAAGCTGCGCCGCCTCCGGGAGTGGACCGGCGGGCTGGAGGGGCCGACCGGCCGCCTCTGGGTCTACGGCAACAGCCGGGGCGATCTGCGGATGATGGAGGCTGCCGATGTGGGCGTCAACGTCGGCCGGTTGGGCGCGCTCGGCCGCCTCCGCCACTTCCCCGGACTGGCGGCCACCCAGGCGACGACCTAGCGGCTCTCGAGCCGATTCACTCGGCCGAGGGTGAACCGAAGAAGCCGGCATTGCCGAAGGCAAACACGCTCCCGTCGCCGGCCACCAGCCAGTAGCCGGCCCCGCTCGGGGTGGACGACATCCCCACCACCGGTTGGGCCAGAGCCTGGTTGGCCGCCGACCCGAAGAAGGGGGCGTTCCCGAAGGAGAAGATCCCGCCGTCCGACGCCACCAGGCGATAGCCGCGGCCGTCGACCGAGGTCGACATCCCGACCACCGGTTGGTTGAGGGCGATGGCCCCGGTGGACCCGAAGAACCCGGCACTGCCGAAGGCGAAGATGCCGCCGTCCGACGCCACCAGCCAGTAGCCCGCCCCGCTCGGGGTGGACGACATCCCCACCACCGGCTTGTTCAACTTCAAGGCGCCGGTGGAGCCGAAGAAGCCGGCGTCGCCGAAGGCGAAGATGCCGCCGTCCGAGGCGACCAGCCAGTAGCCCCGCCCGTCGGGGGTCGACGCCATGCCGACCACCGGTTTGTTCAACTTCAGGGCGCCGGTGGAGCCGAAGAAGCCGGCGTCGCCGAAGGCGAAGATGCCGCCGTCCGACGCCACCAGCCAGTAGCCCCGCCCGTCGGGGGTCGACGCCATGCCGACGATGGGCTTGTTGAGGGCGATCGCCCCGGTCGAGCCGAAATAGCTGGCGTCGCCGTAGGAGAAGATGCCGCCGTCACTGGCCACCAACCAGTAGCCCTGGCCGTCGGGGGTGGAAGCCATCCCGACCACCGGCTTGTTCAGCAGGGTGGAGGTGGTGAACCAGTTCGACTTGAGCCCGACGGTGCCGGCGAACTGGTCGCCGGTCATGGTGACGTTCTGGTTCGACCCGACCAGAGTCAAAGACGTCACCCGCCCGCCGAAGTCGCCGAACCCGTTGCGGGCGGTGATGTTGAAGGCCTGAAGGGTGCCGAGTTGGGGCCAGTCGGCTTGGATTTGGGACACCGGAATCGAGACCGTCCAGGTGTGGTTGGGATTGCACGCCCCCGGCACGCAGATCGAGTCGCCGGCGTCGGGCACCGCCGGGAAGCCGAGGGAGTTACCCGGATTGGTGTAGCCACCGGTGGAGGCGGAGTACTGGGTGGCGGCCACCGCCCCGCCGGGGAACTCCATCACCTGGCCGGCGGTAGCGGTGGCGGCCAGATCGGTGAGCGGGTTCTCGTTCTTGATGCCCTGGTAGGTCTGGCAGTTCAAGTCGCAGGTGTCGGTGTAGCCGAAGTAGGAGCCCAGCCCGGCCATCACATAGGAGCGGGCGGCCACCGCCTGGGCTTCCAGCTCCTGGAATCCCCACGGCTGCCCCTGGGGGCCGGCTCCCCCCAAGGTTCCCCAGGAGGCCGACGATTCATTGGGCACCACCCCGGCCACGTACTGCTCCAACGGCACGAAGTTGACGGTGCGGGGCTGGCCCTGAAAGTCGGTGCCCTCGATATTCCCCCGCATGGTGAGGTTGCCGCCGCCCTGACACAGCTGGAGGGCCTCGTTGGCGGTCGCCGGGTCCCCGAGATCGGGATTGTGGTTCGGCACCGCGGTCGGATCGGTGACATTGGCGGCCACCGCACCGTTCCAGGGTCCCGCGCACCCGCCCCCGACGGTGACGTTCCAACTGCCACCGCTCCCGTTGTTGGTCATCAGCACCGCCTGCCCCGCCGCCACCGGCAGGCCGGCCGCCGAGAACGGGGATCCCGAGGTGACGATCACGGTGTTGTTGTTGTTCTCGGAGATCTCCACCCCCACCTGGGTGGCCTCCGCCGGTCCGCTCAAGCCCGACAGGGCGGTGCCCCCGTAGTAGTGGGCCACGATCGACTGATAGGGGGTCTGGGCCAGGGCGTAACCGAGGGCACCCCACTGCCCCATCCCATGACCGTGCCCGAACCCGTGACCGGTGAGGGTCACCGCCGACGACGGGAACGGGGCGGCGGCCGCCGGGGTGGCCACGCTCACCAGTGGGGCACCGAGGGCCGCCGCCGTCACCAGCGCCGCCACTACGCGTCGCGGCCCACGCCCACTCCCCATTTTCAACAGTCGCCCACGCACCTTGCCCGCGACACTACCGTCGGGCGGCGGCAAAACGGGTGACGCCCAACCGGCAATTTGCGGCCCAGGTCAGTCCTGTCCGGCCGTCTGGGAGGCGAACACCGCCGGCATCGAGCCGAAGAACCCGGCGGTGCCGAAGGCGAAGATGCCACCGTCGGCGGCCACCATCCAGTACCCGCTGCCCCGGGGTGCCACCGTCATCCCGACCACCGGGAGCACCAGGTTCAGGTTCCCGGTCGACCCGAAGAAGCCGGCACTGCCGAAGGCGAAGATGCCCCCGTCGGAGGCGACCAGCCAGTATCCACCCCCGTCGGAGGTGGCGGCCATCCCCACCACCGGTCGGTTGAGGGCGAGATTGCCGGTCGAGCCGCGGAAGGTGGCGTCGCCGAAGGCGAAGATCCCGCCGTCGGAGGCCACCAGCCAGTAGCCACCCCCGTCGGAGGTGGCGGCCATCCCCACCACCGGTCGGTTGAGGGCGAGATTGCCGGTCGACCCGCGGAAGGTGGCGTCGCCGAAGGCGAAGATCCCGCCGTCGGAGGCCACCAGCCAGTAGCCGCCCCCGTCCGGGGTGGCGGCCATCCCCACTACCGGTTTGTTGAGCGTGAGGGCACCGGTGGATCCATGGAAGGCGGCGTCGCCGAAGGCGAAGATGCCGCCGTCGGAGGCCACCAGCCAGTAGCCCTGGCCGTCACGGGTGGCGGCCATGCCCACGATGGGTTTGTTGAGGTGGATGCCGCCGGTGGATCCGAAGAAGGTGGCGTCGCCAAAGGAGAAGATCCCCCCATCGGAGGCCACGTTCCAATAGCCCTTGCCGTCAGGGGTGGCGGCCATGCCCACCATCGGCTGGGTGAGATGACCCGGGGCGCCCTGGGAGAGGAAGCCGGTGAGTTGGGGATCGTGATGGAACATCGGCCACGACCGCTTCCCGAGGGAGTGACCGGCGGAGCCGGCCACCTGGTAGTGCTGGATGATGCCCTGGTTGGCCGCCCCGTAGCCGGCGATGGTGATGCCGATGGTCCCGTTGGGGTCGATGGTCACCATCGGGGAGTTCTGGAGCCCGAGGGTGCCGCCCCCGAGGGTGGCCACCACCGCGGCGGTCTTCCCGTCATAGATGACCAGGCCCGAGGTGGTCGGGACCAGCACATCGTTGTAGCCGCCGCCGGTGAGGTCGGCGGTGACGATCCCGCCGATGATCCGACCGGGGGTGGTCTGGGGCCATCCGGGCAGCGGCTGGCCGTTGGCGCCGTTCAGCACCCACACCGATCCGTTCGTTCCGGTGTCGGCCCCCTCGATCACCTGCTCGGAGCCGTCACCGACGGTGTCGCCGATGGCCGGGCTGTCGACCGTATTGCCGCCGAGGTTGGTCTTCCAGGCGATGTTGCAGTTGGCGTCGGCGCCGAAGATCGAGTTGGAGTCGGAAGCCCCCGGGTAGAAGGAGCCGGTGCCGAAGGCGATCCCCATCGCCCCCCCGCCGAGGAAGTTGCCGACCGCCGGCGAAGAGTCGACCGTCTGGTTGACGTCGTGGCTGCAGATGAGGTTGCCGCCCCCACCGATGACCCGAAGGTGTCCGCCGTTGGTATAGGTGACACCGTTGGCGACACCGGCGGTGGAGTCACCACCCTCCACGATCTCGGTCTGGCCGTTGCCGTAGAGGTCGGCCAACGCCGGGGTGGTGAAGGCGCTATCGGCGGTGAAGAACGGCCAACCGGGGAGCAGGGCCCCGTTGACCGCGTTCAAGGCGTACTGGGCCTGGCCGAGCGAAGGGGCGGTGACCCCGGTCACCCCGCCGATGTTGCCCACCGCCATTGACGCCTGGACCCCCTGGGGGCCTTGGGCATCGACGGCATTGACTCCCCAGACCTGGGCGCCTGCATGGTTGAAGGCGTAGTACCCGCCGACGTGGGGGTTGGCGGCGTTCCCGCCGCCGACGAACACGGTGTCCAATCCACTGCCATCGACCGAGGCGGAGGAAGGAGTCGAGTCGATCGGCACTCCCCCGGTGTGGGCCGGCCATCCGGCCGGCGCCGTCCCGTTGGCGAGGTGGAAGGCCCACAGGGTTCCGGTCCGGTCACCCACCACCACCGACGGAGAGCCGTCGAGGTTGGCCACTGAGGGAGACGACATGGCGATGGGCGAACCAGCGTCGGGCAGGGTCTGGGTCCATACCAACGAGGCGGTGACCGCGTGGGCCTGCACCGCCTGAGGGCTCGCGGTGGCTGCCGACGCCGGGGTCGAAGCCATCAGGGCGGGGCCGAACACCGCGCCGAGGGCCAGCGTCGCGACTGCCATTCGGATGCACCGCCGGGCACCGCCGTCCTGCCGTTGTTTTCCAAGTTCGAGTGACATGGCCTGCATGGTATCCACCGTCGGCGGCATACGCCTGGATAGCTGGCGGGACCGCAAAAATACTGGGGGCAACCCCGGCAACCGGGTCCGGCTCGCTACTGTTGGGGATGCTTTCGGCGCCGGTGGCAGCCCCGGGTGGGGAAGCGGAGACCCCGGATCGTCGAACCCGGAGCGAGATCATCCAACGTCCCTCCCGGCGGCGTCTCTTCGACCCGACCCCCTGGCTGGTGGCGGTGGCCACCCTGGTTGTCCGCCTGGCCACCGCGGCCAAGGGGCCCACCGATTGGGACTCGGCCCAGTACGCCGCTGCCGTCAACCGGTACGACGTCACCCATGGCCAACCCCAACCCCCGGGGTACTGGCTCTACGTCGAAGCCGGCCGGCTGGTGAAGGCGATCTCCGGCCTCGGTGCCATCCACAGCCTGGTGGTGGTCACTGCGTTGGCGTCGGCCGCCGGAGCGGGGCTGGCGGCGGTGGCGGGGCGGGATCTCGGCGGACGGTGGATGGGCATCGCCACCGGGCTGATCGTGGCCAGTTCCCCCTTCGTGTGGTTCAGCGGATCGATCGTGGCCACCTACTCCTTCGACACCGTCGCCTGCTCGCTGCTGATCATCTTGGCCTGGAGGGCCCGGCTCGGAAGTTGGCATGGGGTCTGGGCGGTGGTCGCCCTCGGCCTGCTGGCCGGATTCCGGCAATCCATCGTCCAGGCCTTCGCCATCCTCGCCATCCTGGCCATCGTCGGTTCCACCCGGCGCTGGGGCCGCCTGGTGATCACCGTCCTGGCCGGCGTCGCCTCGGTAGCGGTGTGGTTCATCCCGATGGTCCTCCAGCAGCCGGGTGGCATCGGCACCTGGATCCGGGCCACCCGGAGCGAGGCCAGCGGTGCCGCCCAGGCGACCTCGATCCTCGATCACGCCGCCGGCGGTCACCTCAACATCGGAACCTTCGCTGCCTACACCGTGGTGGCCCTGGCCCCATTGGCGGCGGTTGCCCTGCTGGCCGGGGTGACGCTGGCCATCCGGGGCGGTCTGCGCCGCCTCCGCACCGAGGGGGAGGCGACCAATCGCTACTCCCCCACCGGGACGTCGGGCGAAGACCTGACCTGGTCCCGACCGTGGTACCAGAGCCGGACCGCCATCCTCACCGCCGCCATCCTCCCGCCCGTCGCCATCGTCTCCCTCGTCCAGTTCGCCAAGGGCGGCTACCTGCTGGCCTACCTGCCCGCCGCCGTGATCGCCCTGCTGCTCCCGGTGGCCGCTCTCACCCGTCGGGCCACCCCCCACGGATCGCTCCCCCGCTACTCGGCGTTCTGGTTGGTTCCCACCTCGCTCCTGGTCGCCGCGGTGGTCGCCCTCGGCGCCCAGCGCTTCCTGGACGGGAACGGGGTGCTGCCCCAGCAGTGGTGGACGGCCAACTCCCACGGCCTCTGGCTCCGGCAGGCCCGGTACCAGGCGCCCTACGCCGACACGAGGGCAGCCATCCGCAGCGCCGACGCCATCGACACCGCCCTCTCGGGCCTCGGCCCGTCGGTCAATCCGGCCCGCGACGTCGTGGTGTTCGACACCGTCGACGGGGGGGCGAACATCTACCGCAACGCCGGCTACGCCCTCCCCGGCCTCCGCATCGCCCTCATCCAGCCGGACGGCGTCCTCTACAACCAGTTGCACGGGGCGCTGTACTACGCCAAGGGCAACACAGTGGCGACTGCCCCCGGGGGCTCGATCATCCTGGTGGCATCGCCGTCGTTGCCGGGACTGGCCGCCCTCACCGCCCAGGGGTACGCCCTGCCGGTCGCCACCCCCCGACCCATCGGCGGCTACCGGGTGTGGCAGCTCCTACCCGGGACCACCGTGCTCGGCGTGGACATGGTCTCCCGCCCCGGTCCCCGACCGCTGGGCGGCGGCATCTGACCGGTTGGCCGGCGCCACCGACTCCAGGAACCGAGCGTACCGGTCGATGACGATGGGCCAACGGAACCGGCTGTCCACGTAGGAACGGCCCCGGCGGCCGAGCTCGGCAGCCAGGGCGGGATCGGCACACAGCCGCTCGACGATGACCTCGAACTCGGCGTAGCCGTTGAACGACAGCCCGCCGCCGGAGCGTTGGCAGTGCTCGGTGGTGGCGCCGCAGGCGGCGTTGACCACCACCGGAGTCCGGGCACTCCAGGCCTCGGCGATGACCAGCGAGAACGCCTCCCACCTCGACGGCGACACCAGTGCCACCGCCCGGCGAAGGAGATCCCATTTGGCCGCCTCCGACACCGCACCGACCACGTCGATGTCGGGGTGGGGCGGCGGGGACTCGACCACCGGACCGGCCAGCACCAACCGGAGCGGCCCGGGATGGCGGCGCTTGTAGGCGGCGAACATCGACGCCAGGGTGGTGGTCCCCTTGTGGTCGTCGACCCGGCCCAGGCAGACCAGGAAGGGGCCCTCGGGGAGAGGGGGGTCGCCGGGATCACCGACCAGTGATCCCTCCGGCGGGTCGTCCACCCCGAGGCCGAGCAGCATCTGGTGGTGAGAGGCGACCGGGAAGATCCCCTGGACCAACTCCCGCTCCGCCTCGGTCTGGAACACCAACGCATCGGCCGCCTCGAAGACCCGGGGGAACACCGGCAGGTGGAGGGCGGGCTCGTCGTGGGCCGCCGGGTGGAGGACGGTGGGGGCTTCCACCCGGTCGATCACCCGGGCGGTCGGGTAATAGAGATAGGGGTAGAAGACCATCACGTCGGCGGTCGAGGCCTCGGCCGCCTCGGCCAACGCCGGGGTCACCGGGCCCTGGAGGTCGAGCCATCGCTCGGAGTCGGCCATCGACGCCGACCCCGGGTCGGCCAGCAGCGCGGCGGAGAGTGGATGGAACGACGGGTCCCGTCCGGCGGCCGACCGGAAGCGGTGGACCTCCACCCCGCTGATGGCGTGGTCGCCGGCGGGGTAGACGTCGGCCCAGGTCACGAAGTCTTCGGCGCAACTGGTCAGGACCTCGATGTGCCAGCCCTTCTCGGCCACCAGCCCCTCGGCCAGCCGGCGGGCGGCCGTCTCCGCCCCCCCGATGATCTCCGGCCCGTAGCGGGGTACGACGAACGCCACTCTCATCGGCGCAGGAGGCGGGGCGCCGGCGGGGTCACGCCGCGTAGGCGGCTTCGAGGGCGGAGGCGAACCCCTCTTTCACCCGGGGAAGGGCGAACGTCGCCACCCGTTCCGATGCCGCCCGGGCCAAGGTGGCCTGCAGGGCTTGATCGGTGACCACCCGGTGGATGGCGGCGGCGACCCGGACCGGCTCCTTGTCGGGAAGGACCAGGCCGGCGGAGGCGACCGTCTCGGGCACCGCGGTGTTGGTATAAGCCACGATCGGCACCTGGTGGTACATGGACTCGAGGAGGGGCACGCAGAATCCCTCGTGGTTGGAGAGGCAGAGGAACACGTCGGTGTTGGCGTAGTAGGCGATCAGCTCCTCGTGGGACACCGAACCGGCGAACTCCACCGCGTCCCCGAGGCCCAACTCGTCGGCGAACCGCTCCACCGCCTTTTGGTAGTCCTCGCTGATGGCCCCCCCGACCAGCCGGAGCCGGGCCACCGGGTCGTAGAGCCGGCGGTAGGTGGCCAACGCCTTGACCAGATCGTGTTGGCCCTTGTGGGGGGAGACCTTGCCGACGAACAGCAACTCGGTGCCCCCGTCGGCCTTCTCGGCCCGGAGGCGCCTGGCCAGGGTCGGATCCGGGGATCCGGCGAAGCTGTCGAGGTCGAGGAGCAGCGGCACGGTGGCGGTCACCTTGTAGCCGGCCGCCTGCAGCTCCCGCTCGTTGAACATCGAGTCGGCCACCGCGAACTCAGTGACCGGGGCCAGGTCCCGCAACTGGGACCGGCCCCACCGGACCTCCTCCCCGACGGCCGGGAGCCAGGCTTCCAGCAGGGAGGCGGGAGTGATGTTGTGGTAGTTCACGAACTTCCGCTCGCTGCGGTCCCGGAAGATGTCGGCAACCCCGCTGCCGATGGAGAGCTGGTAAAGCAGCACCCGGTCGGTCGACGAAGGGTCGCCGAGCCGGGAGATGGGGAACCCGAAGTCGAAGCGGTCGGCGCTGGCGTTGCCGTAGAAGATGTCGGATTCGAAGCCGCGGGACCGCAGGAGGTCCCGAAGCTGCACGACGTGGCCCCCGATGGCGTCCCGACTGGCCAGCGTGGGGATGACCTGGTCGATCCGGCGAGTCAAGAGGCGACTTCCTCCGCGGGGTCGAGCCGTTTGACCACCGGCACCTCGCCGGTGAGCCCGGTCGGCCGGTGTCGGAAGCTGGCCACCGGCAACAACCGGACCCGGCCGGTGGCCCGACCCGGGTTGGCCACCTCGAACTGGGTCACCTGGTCCTTCCAGTCGAAGATGGCGGTCTCGGTGAGGCTGCGGATCCCGACGCTCACCGAGTAGGTGCCGTCGAGCAGCGGGACCTCGGCGAAGTCGAACCGGATCTGGCCGCCGCCCAGCGGCACCTCCATCTGGCAGCCGGGGTCGTCGGGATCGGAGGCGAAGACCAGCTCGTTGTTGTCGTCGTGGATGGCGATGGTGGCCATGGCGTTGGGCACCGCCGCCAGGCTGTCGAGCTCGGCGATGATGGTCAGCGATTCGCCGGGGTAGAGGTGGTGCCGGCTGCCCATGCCGCCGTGTTCGGCCTGCACGGTCCCGATGGAGAAGACATTGCCCTCGATGCCGCCGGCCTCCGAGTTGTCGAGGGTGCCAACCCCGAGGAGGTCGGCCAGGTAGACCCGGATCCCCTCCCCCGGCTCGTCGACGGTGATCACCCGGCCGTGGTTCATCACCATCACCCGCTCGCAGTTCTGCCGGATGGTGTCGGTGCCGTGGGACACCACCACGATGGTCCGGCCCTCCTGCTGGAACTTCTTGACATGGTCGAGGCACTTGCGCTGGAAGGCGGCATCCCCCACCGCCAACACCTCGTCGACCAGCAGCACGTCAGGCTCCACGTTGACCGCCACCGCGAACCCGAGCCGCACGTACATGCCCGACGAGTAGTACTTGACCTGGTTGTCGATGAACTGCTCGAGTTCGGCGAAGGCGACGATGTCGTCGAACCGCTTCTCGATCTCCGAGTGGGGCAGGCCGAGCAGCGAGCCGTTGAGGAAGATGTTGTCCCGCCCCGACAGGTCGGGCTGGAACCCGGCCCCCAGCTCCAGCATGGCGGCCAGGCTGCCCCGGACCCGGATCTCCCCCGAG
>DATARI010000112.1:0-17204 GCA_036264255.1 Acidimicrobiales bacterium
AGCTAGACACCCCTGGCGTGCAACTCGTCAAGCGGCGGCGGGTTCGGCGGCCTTCCAGGCGGCCGCTTCGTCGTAGAGACACTGGTGGTCGAGACAGCCGTGGAGGATCCCGACCCAGCGGTTCGCCAGCTGGCGGAGGGCTTGGCGGTGAGTCTTGTCCCGGGAACGGAGCTGGTCGTAGTAGCGCCTCGCCCCGTCCGAATGGGTCAGCGAGCAGAAGGCCCACTGGTCGAGTACGTCGGCCAGTCGCCGGTTCCTGGTGAAGCGGGCGAGCACGACCCGACTCTTGCCCGAGGCCCGGGTGATGGGTGACGTTCCGGCGTAGTTCCTGCGAGACTTTCCATCTGCATAACGAGTTCGGTCGTCACCGAACTCGGCTAGCACCCGGGCGCCGAGGATCGTCCCCAGTCCCGGCAAGGAGCGGATGATCTTCGCGTCCGGGTGCTGCTCAAAATGCTCCGCCAGCGCCCCCTCGAGCTCGGCGATCTCGGCGTTGAACTGCGTGATCATCCGAACCGACGAGCTGGTGACGTGTCCATAGGCCCCACTCAGCACGGCAGGCTGGCTGAGTTGGTCCGTGCGAAGTGCCGCCTGGATCGCCTCGGCTCGTGACTCGACGTTCCGTTGCCGCCCAGCCCGACGAAGCGCTGCGGCCAGTTTCGAGCGGGACAGCTGGCGACCGAGCTCGGGCGTCGGGGCCACACCAAGGACTCCCAGGGCATCGGTGCTGGTCAGGTCGGTGCCGAACGCCTCGAGGGCGGCCGGGTAGTACTCCCGCAGCGCCGATCGCAGAGCATTGGCCTGACGTTGCCGAGACCAGATCGCGCTCTGGTGGGCCCGGGCGAGCACCTTGATCGCCTCGGCCAACTCCGAGTCACCGGCCACCCTCCGGTGATTGTGCCGGTCGGTGCGCACGAGGTCGGCCAGCATTTTGGCGTCCCCGGGGTCGGACTTGGCCCCCGAGACGTGGTGGCGGTCCCTGTAGCGCGATGCCGCCATTGGGTTGATGGCATAGACCTCGAAGCCGGCGGCGATCAACGCGGAAACGAGCAACCCCCGGTCGGTCTCGATCCCGACGACCACCTCATCGGACTCCTCCGCATGGTCGGCCACCAGGCCGTGCAGGTCAGCCAGGCCGGATACTCCTTCAGCGATACGCCGTTTCCCGAGGACCTGTCCGTCCTCGTCCAAGACACAGACGTCGTGGTGGGCCTCGGCCCAGTCCACGCCAACGAAGATCATTCCTCCACCTCCATCCTCACCGGTCATGACACGAGCCCGGAGGAAACGGTGGCGACCTAATGGATCAGTGCTCGAGGCACGACACCCCTTCAGCCATACCGTTCACCTCACCGACTTGCCGGGGCACGATCTAGCTATAGGGCTCGACGCCCAGGGCCCACGAGTGCTCACCGGCAAGTGGCTCGGAGAAAGCCTTGCCTCAACTGACGTGGCCTTCCAGTCCCATTAGAGCCCTCGGGTGAGGTCGGCTCGGGCCAGGGCGGTGCGGAGGATGTCGGTGGCCTGCGGGCGCAGTTCCGACAGCGGCCGGTTGCGGTGGGCCCGGACCCCGAGGTCGACCTGGGCGATGGTCTCAGCCCCGAAGTCGGCGGCCACGTCGATCAGCAGGGCCAGCTCCACCTGGTAGCCGTCGGCCAACCCGCACTTCTCCAGGACCGACCGGGGGGCGGCGGTCTCCCCGGCCAACGGCTGGAGGATGCCGGTCAGGTCGGGGAACAGCAGGTCGATGATCGGCTTGGCCACCAACTCGGTGACCCGGCCACCGCCGTCGGGGGCGCCGTGGAGGGGACGTTGGTAGTACCCCTTCACCAGGCTGGTCGAGTCGTCCACGAGGAGGGGGCCGAGGAGCCCGGTGACGAAGTGGGGCCCGAAGTTGGTGACGTCGGCATCCACGAAGGCGATCAGGTCCCCGTCGGTCGCTTCGACGGCGGTCCGCATCGCCTGACCCTTGCTCCCTGGGGTCGGGCCGTCGATGCCAGGCTCGGCCGGGACCACCCGGGCGCCGGCCTGCCGGGCCAGGTCCCCGGTGCCGTCGATCGACCCGTCGTCGACCACCAGCACCTCGTCGACCAGCGGCACTCCGCCGGGCACTCCCGTGAGGGCGTTGACGATGGTGGCCACGATGCCGCCGACGGTGGCGGCTTCGTTGCGAGCGGGGATGCACACCGAGATGCGCCGAGTGCCCTTGACCTCGGCCAATGTCCCCGCATCGAACCGGGAATGGGGGTAGCAGCGATGGCCGGGCGCCGGGGAGAGGCGGGAGGGCTCGGCCGGCATCTGGTCGTCTCCGCTCCGCTGCTGGGCCATGGTCGCCCCACTGTATGCGGCGCCGTTACGGGGGCGTTCCCAGGCCCGCCATTGACGCGGCACCCGGTTATCGTCCAACATAGACACCATCATCCAGAGCAGCTGAGGCACCGGGGCCTGTGACGCTGCGGCAACCAGAACCACCTCCGACCCGCCCAAATGGGTCGGAATGAAGTTCCAGGTGCCAATGCCCGAGCGATGAGGAGAGCATTGTGGACTTTGTAACTGGGCTGCGCTGTCGAGAGTGTGGACGCGCCTATCCGGCCGAAGCGCTGCACGTCTGTGACTACTGCTTCGGGCCCCTCGAAGTGACCTACGACTACGAGCGGATCGCCTCCACGGTGACCCGCGAGCGGATCGCCGCTGGACCCCGGTCGATCTGGCGCTACGCCGACCTGCTGCCGGTGGTCGATGCCGCCCCGGTCGACCTGGGCGCCGGGTTCACCCCGCTGGTCCGAGCCGAGCGGTTGGCCGCCGAGCTCGGTCTCGGCGAGCTGTGGATCAAGGACGACACCGCCAACCCGACCGGGTCGTTCAAGGACCGGGTGGTGTCGGTGGCGCTGACCAAGGCCCGCCAGCTCGGCTTCAAGGTGGCCGCCTGTGCCTCCACCGGGAACCTGGCCAACTCGGTGGCGGCCCACGCCGCCCGAGCCGGGATGGACTCGGTGGTGCTGATCCCCTCGGATCTGGAGCAGGCCAAGATCACCATGACCACCGTCTATGGCGGCCGGGTCATCGCCGTCGACGGCACCTACGACGACGTCAACCGGTTGTGCGCCGAGTTGACCAGCGAGCGGCCGTCGTGGGCGTTCGTGAATGTCAACGTCCGCACCTACTACGCCGAGGGCTCCAAGACCCTGGCCTTCGAGGTGGCCGAGCAGCTGGGCTGGGAGGCCCCCGACCACGTGGTGGTGCCGATCGGTTCGGGGAGCCAGCTGACCAAGATCGCCAAGGGCTTCGAGGAGCTGGGCCGGGTGGGCCTGCTCGACGAGGTGCCGTCGGTCCGGATCTCCGGGGCCCAGTCCGTCGGGTGCGCCCCGGTGGCCACCGCCTTCGCGGAGGGAACCGACGCCATCCGGCCGGTGAAGCCGTCCACCATCGCCAAATCGCTGGCCATCGGCAATCCGGCCGACGGCTGGTACGCCCTCGACGTCATCCGGAAGTCAGGCGGGTCGTGTGCGGCGGTGACCGACGACGAGGTCATCGACGGCATCAAGCTGCTGGCCCGCACCGAGGGGATCTTCGCGGAGACGGCCGGCGGGGTGACGATTGCCACCCTGGCCAAGCTGGCGGCCCAGGGGGTGATCCGTCCCGACGAGCGGGTGGTGGCCATGGTCACCGGCCATGGGCTGAAGACGGTGGAGGCCCTGTCCGGCAAGGTGGGGCCGAGCGCCACAATCACCCCGACCCTCGAAGCCTTCGACGCCGCCTTCGGCGAGTTCGACGAACTCGACCCGTCGGTCCCGGCAGCAAGGAGCCTTTCATGAGCATCTCCATCCGGGTTCCGGCCCAGCTCCGCACCCTGACCGGAGGGGCGGGCGAAGTGGCGGTGGAAGGATCCACCGTCGGCGAGGCCCTCAAAGCGCTGGATGCCGCCCACCCCGGGTTCGCCGACCGCCTGTTCGATGAGGCCGGCCAGTTGCGGCGGTTCGTGAATGTCTTCCTGGCCGACGAGGACGTCCGCTTCCTCGACGGCCTCAACACCCCGGTGACCGAGGGCCAGACGCTCTCGATCGTGCCGGCGGTGGCGGGGGGCTGACCGCCGATGCCCGGCGGCGCGGTTCCCGGCCCGGATCAACCGGTCAATATCGAGGCCGAGCCGGAGGACGTCCTCCACACCCTGGTGGCCGAAGAGGTCGGGGAGGTCGACCCCGACGCCATCGAGCCGGTGTTGGACGAGTAGTCCGTTCGGGTCCGGCCGGGCACCGCCCTGACCAGGGATTGCGCCCGGAATCGGTCGCCCGAGGCGCAGAAAGCCCAAAAGTCGGGCCGGCGGCGGTTGCGGATTACCGGTGGGCGTGGTTTGCTGTTAGCACTCGACAGTCTAGAGTGCTAACAGTGCAAAATCACGCGAAGAACCCACGGAGGAACACCTGATGGCCAAGTTGATCACGTTCGACGAGGAGGCCCGCCGGTCCCTCGAGAGCGGCATGAACAAGCTCGCCGACGCCGTACGCGTCACCCTCGGCCCGAAAGGCCGCAACGTAGTGCTCGACAAGAAGTGGGGCGCTCCGACCATCACCAACGACGGCGTCTCCATCGCCAAGGACATCGAACTCGAGGACCCCTTCGAGCGCATCGGTGCCGAGTTGGTCAAAGAGGTCGCCAAGAAGACCGATGACGTCGCCGGGGACGGCACCACCACCGCCACCGTGCTGGCCTGGGCCATGGTCCACGAGGGCCTCCGCAACGTCGCCGCCGGCGCCAACCCGATGAGCCTCAAGAAGGGCATCGAAGTGGGCGTCGAGGCAGCCGTCGCATCGCTGCGGGGCATCGCCCGCGACACCGACTCCAAGGGTCAGATCGCCCAGGTGGCTTCCATCTCCGCGGCCGACTCCGAGATCGGCGGCATGATCTCCGAGGCCATCGACAAGGTGGGCAAGGACGGGGTCATCACCGTCGAGGAGTCCCAGACCTTCGGGATGGACATGGACCTGGTCGAGGGCATGCGCTTCGACAAGGGCTACATCTCCCCCTACTTCGTCTCCGATCCCGAGCGCATGGAGGCCGTCCTGGAGGACGCCTACATCCTGCTGGTCGGCTCGAAGATCACCGCCGTCCGCGACCTCCTCCCGCTCCTCGAGAAGGTGATGCAGTCCGGCAAGCCGCTGGCCATCATCGCCGAGGACCTCGAGGGCGAGGCGCTGGCCACCCTGGTCGTCAACAAGATCCGGGGCACGTTCAAGAGCGTGGCCGTGAAGGCCCCCGGCTTCGGCGAGCGTCGCAAGGCCATGCTGCAGGACATCGCCATCCTCACCGGCGGCCAGGTCGTCACCGAAGAGGTCGGCCTCAAGCTGGAGTCGGTCGGCCTCGACATGCTGGGCCAGGCCCGCAAGGTGGTCGTCACCAAGGACGAGACCACCATCGTCGAGGGTTCCGGTTCCGAGGATGAGATCAAGGGCCGGATCAACCAGATCAAGGCGGAGATCGAGAACACCGACTCCGACTACGACCGGGAGAAGCTCCAGGAGCGTCTGGCCAAGTTGTCCGGCGGGGTGGCCATCATCAAGGTCGGCGCCGCCACCGAGGTGGAGCTCAAGGAGAAGAAGCACCGCATCGAGGACGCGGTGTCCACCACCAAGGCCGCCATCGAAGAGGGCGTGGTTCCCGGTGGGGGCGTGGCCCTGCTGAGGTCGCAGGCCGCCATCAACGACGCCGCCGACAAGCTGGAGGGCGACGAGGCCACCGGTGCCCGCATCGTGGCCCGGGCCGTCGAGGAGCCCCTCAAGCAGATTGCCGTCAACGCCGGCATGGAGGGCGGAGTCATCGTCGACAAGGTGCGCAACCTGAAAAAGGCGACCCAGGGGCTCAACGCCGCTACCGGCGAGTACGTGGACCTGTTCGAGGCCGGCGTGATCGACGCGGTGAAGGTGACCCGGTCGGCGCTGCAGAACGCCGCTTCCATCGCCGCCCTGTTCCTCACCACCGAGGCGGTCATCGTCGACAAGCCCAGTGATGACGGGGCCGGCGGGGGCATGCCGGGCGGGATGGACGACTTCTAAGTCGGTATCTGCTCCTGGCCCGTCGAGGGCTGATGAATGTGGACGAAGGGCGCCCTCCGGGGCGCCCTTCGTGTCGTCCGGAGACCGGTGCGCCGGCGGTTCCCTAGACTCGGCCTCGTGACCGAACCTGTAGCCCCGTCCACCGGCTGGGGCGTGCTCCACCTCTTCTGCAAGGCCTCCCGCCCCGCGCCGGGAGGCTCGGGCCCCGGCGTCGACGTCGAGGCGGTGACCCGGGCGGTGAAAGAGGCGCAGGCCGACGACCTGCAGGTGGTTTCGGTGTCGCTGCTCGGCCACAAGGCCGACGTCGGGTTCATGGCGCTGGGCGCCGACCTCTGGCGGCTCCGGCAGCTGCAGACCGACCTCCAGGCCGCCGGCCTGGTGGTGGTCGACTCGTTCGTCTCCCTCACCGAGGTGTCCGAGTACGCCGCCGGCCTCCCCGACGAGATGAAGCAGAAGCGGTTGTACCCGCAGCTGCCCCCGGAGGGGATGCCGGCCTTCTGCTTCTACCCGATGTCCAAGCGCCGCGGGGACGTGGAGGGCTCCAACTGGTTCTCGCTGCCCTTCGACGACCGGAAGGCACTGATGCTGGCCCACGGGGCGGTGGGCCGCACCTTCGCCGGACGGATCCTGCAACTGATCACCGGATCCACCGGCATCGACGACTGGGAGTGGGGGGTCACCCTGTTCGGGGTCCGTCCCGACGACCTCAAGGACTGCGTCTACTCGATGCGGTTCGACGAGGGGTCCGCCCGGTTCGCCGAGTTCGGCACCTTCGTCACCGGGATGGTGGCCCCGGTCGAGACGGTGATGGCCACGGCGGTGCGGAGTGAGTGAGGCAGGGGTGGTGGCCGGGGCGGCATCCCCCGCGGGTGCCGACCTCGATTCCCTGCGCTCGATCTTTCGTCGCCTGCAGCGGGTGATCGTGGCCTTCAGCGGCGGGGCCGACTCCGCCTTCGTGGCCTGGGTGGCCAACGACACCCTCGGGCCCGACCGGGTGCTGTGTGTGACCGCGGTGTCGCCGTCGCTGGCCCCCGAGGAGCGGGCCGACTGCGGAAACCTGGCCGCCGAGTGGGGGTTGCGGTTCGTAGAAGTAGAAACGGACGAGCTGGCTGATCCCGAGTACTCGGCCAATGACGGCTCCCGCTGCTACCACTGCAAGGCGTCACTGCTGGAGGCGTTGGATCCCATCCTGGCCGGGGAGCTCGATGGCCGAGAATCGACGGTGGTGCTCGGGGTCAACCTCGACGACCTCGGCGACCACCGCCCCGGTCAGCAGGCCGCCGCCGAGCGGGGGGCGGCGTTCCCCTTGGTGGAGGCGGGGTTCACCAAAGCCGACGTCCGGGCCTGGTCCCGGGCCCTGGGTCTGCGGACCTGGGACAAGCCGGCCGCCGCCTGCCTGGCCTCCCGGGTGCCCTACGGGACCCCGGTGACCCTCGGCACCCTGCGCTCGGTGGCGGAGGCCGAATCGGGGCTGCGGGCCCTCGGCATCGGCCAGCTCCGGGTCCGTCACTACGGTGACACCGCCCGCATCGAGGTGATGGCCGAGGACCTGCCAGTGGTGGTCGCCCTCCGGGAGGAAGTCACCGCCGCCGTCCGGGCCGCCGGCTACCGCTACGTCACCCTCGACCTCGAGGGGTTCCGGTCGGGGAACCTGAACGACGCCCTCGAAGGGCGCGGCGATCCCGGGCTGTCGTTGGCCTCCGGACCGGGAGCCGCCCGGTGATCGGGGTCCGGGTCAAGTTGACCTTCCCCGACGAGCTGGTGCGGGAGCCGATCATCGCCCGTCTCATCAATGAACTCGACATCGTCCCGAACATCCGGCGGGCCGACGTCGGCGAGCAGGGCGGGTGGATCATCTGCGAGCTCGACGGCGACGGGACGACCGTCGACCGGGCGCTCGAATGGTTACGGGGCGAAGGGGTACAAGTGGACCTGTTGGGAGACATCGTCGAGAGTTGAACGGCGAGGGCGGCGCCGGACGGGGAAGGCATCGATGGACGAGGCAACGGAAGAATGGCTGTTCGCCAACCGCCGGAAATGGGACGAGCGGGTCAGTGTCCATGCCGCCTCCCGCTTCTACGACGTCGACGGTTGGCTCCGGACCCGCCCCGGCCCCCGTCCCCGGGAGGCGGAGATCCTCGGCGACGTGCGTGGTCTCGACCTGGTGCACCTCCAGTGCCATTTCGGGTTGGACACGCTGGCCTGGGCGGATGCCGGCGCCCGGGTGACCGGACTCGACTTCTCTCCCGAAGCGGTGCGGCTGGCCGAGGAGCTGGCCCGGCTGGCCGGGCTCCAGGACCGGTCCCATTTCGTCTGCGCCGATGTCTACGCCGCCACCGAGGCCCTCGGGCATGTCACCTTCGACATCGTCTACGTGAGCCTGGGGGCGTTGTGCTGGCTGCCGAGTGTGGAGCGGTGGGCTGACCAGGCCGCCGCGCTGGTGCGGCCGGGCGGGAGGCTCTACCTCCACGAAGTCCACCCGTTGGCCTGGGCGCTGGCCAATGACTCACTGGAGATCCAGTACTCGTACTTCGAGGAGCCCGAACCCTTCATCGACGACTCCAGCCTCACCTACACCGACAGTGACCGGCCGCTCCGGGAGACCCGCAGCTACGAGTGGAACCACAGCGTCGGGGAGGTGGTGACCGCGCTGATCCACCGCGGGTTGCGGATCGACGTGCTGGAGGAGCACGACTGGACCGTCCACCAGGTCTTCCCCTGGCTGGTGGAGGTCGGCCACGGCCGGTGGTCAACCCCGCCGGGCCAGCCCCGCCTGCCCCTCACCTACACGGTGGTGGCCACCCAGACCGGGTAGGGCCGGGTTTGGGGTTTCCTCGACCCGGCGCCGGCTCAGCCCTCGTCGGTGGTGCGGATCGTCCAGCCGGCGCCCGACACCTTGCGGGGCTCGTAGAACAGGCAACCCTCCGGGCACCCGAACGGGATCTGCTCGTTGGCGTTCATGCGGCAGCGCTCGAGCTTCTCCTCGTGGGAGGTGGTCTGCATGATGTAGTGACGGCAGTCCTCGTTAACGGGCACGCCCTATTCTGACCGAAGTCGGTCACCCATCGGGGTGCAGGCCCCCAGGAATGAGCACCACGGGCTGGCGCGGGGCGCCAGATTCGGGCCGCCGGAGCTCTGGGGGGGCCGGGTTGGGCGGTTGCCGGTGGGCGGTGGTGTTGTAGCGTCGGTCGGGTGGAACCTGTCCCATCCACCAAACAGCTGTTGCGCTGGAGTGAAGCCCTGGCCGGCATCGCTCGAACCGGTCTCGGGTTCACCGAGTCGCTCTACGAGCAGGAGCGGTTCGAGGAGATTCTGCGGGTAGCCGCCGACATCCGGGTCGCCGTCGATGAGGGTTCCGAGGGAGCCGAGGACGCCGAGGGCCTGGTCGAGGAGTGGATGTCCACCGTCGGCAAGGGGGTGCCCGGCTACGTCACCCCCAAGGTGGCGGTGGGCGCGGCGGTGGGCAACGACCAGGGCGAGATCCTGCTGGTTCAGCGGGCCGACTCCGGGGTGTGGCTGTATCCGACCGGATGGGCCGACGTCGGCTACTCCGCGGCCGAGGTGGTGGTGAAGGAAGTCGAGGAGGAGACCGGCATCGACGTGGAGGTGGTCCGGCTCATCGCGGTGCTCGACGGCCTCCGGATCGGGATCAGCCGGATACCGCTGTACTCGTTGGTGTTCCAGTGCCGGGCGATCGGCGGCGAGCTCAAGGCCCACCCGTTGGAATGCGCCGATGTCGGGTGGTTCTCGCTGGACAACCTCCCCCAGCCGCTGGCCGGCGCCGAGCGGTGGGGCCGCCATGTGTTCGCCGCCCTCCGGGGCGAGCCGATCGAGGTGCTGTACGACTCGGTGCGGGCCCCCACCTGGCGGGGCGACCCGGACAAGGTCTGATTCCGTCGATGGCCGACCTCAACGGTTCGTCCCCTCCGGCGCGGGTCAACGGCGGCCCGGTGGTGGTGTCGGAAGCCACCGCCGTCACCCCGGCGATGGTGGAGGCGTTCGCCCGGCTGGTGCCTCAGCTGTCGTCCTCCTCCCCCGGCCCCAGCGCCGCCGAGCTCGAAGCCATCGTCTCCTCCCCGGCGTCGGTCCTGCTGATGGCCTCCGACGCCTCGGGGGCCATCGTCGGTTCGCTGACGCTGGCCCTGTTCCGGGTTCCGACCGGGGTGAGGGCCTGGATCGAGGACGTGGTGGTCGATGAGGCGGCTCGCGGGGCGGGAGCCGGGGAAGCGCTGGTGCTGACCGCGTTGGCCCGGGCGGAGGCGGAGGGGGCCAAGTCGGTCGATCTCACCTCCCGGCCCAGCCGGGAGGGGGCCAACCGGCTCTATGTCCGGCTCGGCTTCGAGACCCGCCAGACCAACGTCTACCGCTACAACGCCGACCACCGGGCGCCGACCTGAGCGCTCCGGTGCCCCCGCCGGAGGGGCCGGTCCTGGTCTACGACGGCGACTGCGGGTTCTGCACCTCGGTGGCGGCCGGCATCTCCCGGCACTGGCGAGTTCCGGCGGCGGCGATGGCCTGGCAGGACCTCGGAGCGGGCGGACTGGCCGAACTCGGGCTCACCCCGGAGGACGCCCAGCAGGCGGCGTGGTGGGTGGATCCCGACGGTCGCCGCTTCCGGGGGCACCTGGCGGTGGCCGAGGCCCTGATGGCGGCGGGGGGATGGCGGCGGATGGTCGGAGCCGTATTGATGGTGCCCCCGGTGAGCTGGGCGGCGGCGCTGGGCTACCGGCTGGTGGTCCGCTACCGGTACCGGCTGCCGGGGAGCACCGACGCCTGTCGTACCGGAGAGCCGCCGTCGGTCCCGGGGTCAGGTTAAGGGCGGGTGCCTCCGGCTTCGGGCCGACTGGTGCCACCGGGCCCGACTTCATTCCAGACCTCGGTCAGATTCTCGAGCCGGAGGTGGTAGTGGTGTTGTTTCGGGACGGAAGCCGGGTCGGTCCTGGGGTGGTGGCCGACGGTGGTGGTGTCGGGGCTCGGTTGAGGGGCAGGCAACTCGGGTTCCTTCTGAGTCGGCGTCAGGCGGGAGGTGGGCGGATCTTCAGATCAGCTCGTCGTGGATCGAGCAGCGTTCGGTCGGGTTGTACCGCGAGAGATGGGTCCCGCAACCGGAGCGGGAACAGATCCTCCCTTTCCGGTAGGTCGGTGTCGGTCGCCCGTAGACCGCCTCGACGCCTCTGACCCAGCCGAAGCCCTCCATCAAGTCATCATTCATCATTGTCGGTACCTTCCTTCTCTTCCGTCTTTTCTCTTCGGCTTCTTCTGTTCCGGTTGCCGGTGTCAGGCCGCGACTCGACTGCGACTTCGGCGGTGGATCACGTCGCCAAGTCGGTCGTCATCCCGGTCATCGGGTCTGGCCGTCGGGCTGGGGTGCCGACGAAGCCGGCGCCGACCTTCCCTCCGCGCCGTGTGGCGCGCCGACGATCATCGGTACCTCCGCCGAGGTGATCAGCGGCGTGCGCCAGAGCGACTGGAGCGCCGCGGCCGTTTCCGCTCCTCGAGCCACCCGCACACCGGCGCGCTGCAACCGGATGGAGATGAAACCCAAGAGGATGGCAATCGGCACCTCCCCGAACACCGCGGTGGCGACGCTCACCATCAGGCAGCGGCCGCTGTGGGCGGTGATGATGTCGAACCAGGCGTCGCAGAGCAGCAGGGCACTGGTGATCAAGGCGGCGGGCACCGCCACTTGGCGCTGCATCCAGAGGGCCCACGCCGTGGTGGACAGGCAGCCGAGCAGGATGAGATCGAAGCCGGTCCAAGCCAGCGGCCAGTTGCCGACCAGGTAGGACCGGGGCAAGGTCACCGCCAACCCGATGGTCCAGGGGACCAGGGCGAGGCAGCACAGGGCCAGGAACCGCACGATCCAGCGCCGCGAGGCGGCCGGGGGCCGGGGCACCGGGAGGTCGTCCGGGCTCGGCCCTTGCAGGTTGCGCAGCACCTCGGCCCGCTCCCCCGGGGACAGCTCGTGGATCAGCTGGTAGATGACCGCCGGCTGACTCCGTACCCCGGAGGACCTGGATGGGCACTGCGTCTCATAGGCCACGGGGGAATCCGATCGATTCAGGAGAGATCAGCGGGGTGCCGACGTCGAGCTGGATCTGGGCGTGGGCGTTGAGTGGAATGTCCCGAGGGTCGCCCGTCCAGTGCTGTCCGTTGTAGAAGGCGGTCACCGAGCCGGTGGCCGGTCCCACCTGGCCCGGAGTGAGTGGCACCCCCCAGATGTCGAAGAACTCGCCCAGGTGATAGGTGGCGGTGACCGGTGACTCGACATGGATGATGCCGTCGGCGGCGTGGGTGTGGAGCCAGTAGAAGCAGGACCCCGCACCGATGAACGGGCCCTGCGGGGTGGCCTCCGCCTGCGGGTTGGCGATGCCCACCGCGGCCGGGACTTCCTGGGCGATCCCGTTCACGAAGATGGTGAGGTGGGAATGGATGTGGAAGGCGACCTGCTCGCCGGTGGAGCATTGAATGTTGTCAACCGTCTGGCCGGTGGTCATGGGGGGTGCCAGTACCGGCCCGGCGGGGACGGGGACCCCTTCCGAGCCGGTACTCCCGGGTGATTCCGGAGAGCTCAGCGCGCCGAGGGTGGAGAGCGGCTGGAGGGGGAGCGACGGTTGGAATCCTCCTCCGCTACTCGCCTGGCTGGTGCCAACTCCGGTCAGCACGACGGGGAGGCCCACCGCCGCCGCCACCACCACCACGGTGGCGCTGGTCCACCACAACCGCAAGCGGCGGCGTTTGGCCGCCAGCGCCTCGACCGCCGCGGATCCTCGCAACGGTCGAGGCGCGCTGTTGGCGGAGCTGTTCGTGGCCACGGTGTCTCTTCTTCCGATTTCTGGGTGCCGTCGGGCTCAGTAGCCGCTGCTGACCGGGGCGGGAGCCGGAGTCGCCGGGGCGGACTTGAGGTCGGTGATCCCCGGAGTGGCCACGAAGAAGTTCTGCACCCCTTGGCCGGTGACCTGGCCCGGATTGTCCTGGCGGAAGGAGTAGAGGAAGTGACCGTTGTAGGTGACTTGATGACCGTTGGAGGTGCTCACCACCTTGAGAGCGCCATTGGCGCCGGCCTCAGTGGGCGCCGTGGTGGCGACCAGGGGCGGCCACAGGAAGGCGAGCTCTCCGGTGACCATCGATTTGGTGGCCGTGTCCGGTTGATAGACGTAGAGGGGAAAGCCCCGACCGTCGACCAGGATGGTCTCGGTGGCCCCGCCGACGGTGGCCGGTGCGGTGTGCACGGTCGTCGTGTCCACCGTCCCCATCGTGGTGTTGGCGGTGGCGGGAGTGGGGGTCGAAGCCGGATTGGCGGTCGGCACGGTGGTGACGGCTGTCGCCGACGGGGTGGAACCGCCGGCGGTGGCGGCGATGGTGACGCCGGCGATGGCGGCAACCGACAGCCCGACAGCGGCCAGGGTGGCGCGGGGGTGTTTCATGCTTCCTCATTTCTGGGTTGATTGGCTCGGAGCAGCGGTGCGTGTTTGAACTGGCACTCGAGCCAGATCCCGGCCATCAGCAGATGACCGACCACACCAATGGCACGACGGTCGATCTCCGGCCGAGGCGTCCGGCTCGTGAACGGACGGTTGATTGCAGCTGGCATGGGAGCTCCTCTCGCCGGAAACCGATCGTCGTGTTGTTGCGATGGGTAATACGGCGGGGGGTTACAACCTCACCGGTCGGCGCGGGAGTCAGGGACCCGCCCGCCTGCCCGCGGTCGAACGACGTGCGCACCCGTAGTGGGAAGGATCAGGCCGACCGGCCGGTCTGGCCGGGGTACCCGCGGGCTACCCGGAGACGGAGGCTCAGGCAAAGGTGGCGGAGGCCACGATGGCGCCCGCCGAGTTGACCAGCTTCGCCCCCCGAAGCCGCCCGATGTCCACCTGGATGTTCCGCGAGAACTGACCCGTACCGCCCTGGAGCTCGAAGTTCCCGACGGCCACCGTGGTGCCGTTGGCCACCTGGAGCTGGCAGACGATCGGCCCGGTGTAGCTCGAGCCGTCGACGTTCATGAATACCCAGGAGGGATTGCCGCGATAGGCGACGATCTGGCCCATGACCCGCCCGTCGGCGGTCTCGAAGGTTCCGGTGCGCACCGCCGAGCCCTGGGGGGCCTGGACGGCGGCGGGCACCGCCGCCGAGTTGAACGACTCGGTGACGGCGGCGGTCCCTCCCACCAGCACCAGGCCGGCGGCGACGGCCGCCAATGCCACCCGTCGCCGGCGCGACTTGGTGGCCCGGGTGATGGGGACGACTTCAGAGCCGGTCTCGGCCGCCAGGGATTCGTACAAGTCGGCCACGAATTGCTCGTCGGGGACAGCGTCCCCGGGACGGGCGGCCCGGAGGGTGATGGCCGTGCGGAGGACATCGACGTCCTCGGGCTCGGCCTCGAATTTCCCCGGGCGTCGACCTTCGACAAGTGCATCGATGAACTCGGACAGTCGCCGGCGGGTCACCGTTCCAGCTCCAGTTCGACCTTGGCCGCCATCTTCAACGCCCGGTGCTGGAGGACCTTGGCATTGCTGACGCTGACATCCATGCTGTGGGCGGCTTCTTTGATGCTGCACGCCTCCAGGAAACGGAGTTCGAGGATCCGTCGGTAGCGATCGGGGAGGGCGGCCAGGATCTTGCCGGCCCGACGGGGGGCGTCGCTCGGCTGGTCGGGCCCCGATGGCTCAGCCAGATAGGCGGAGTCGGACTCCGGATCGATGGAGGTGACCGGCAGGCCGAGGCTGCGCCGCCAATGGGAGGCGAGGACGGTCTGGGCGGTGAGCAGCAGATACGACCGCACCTCCCCTTTCGACGACGCCATCCGGAGGGGGCCGAGGGCGGTCCGAAACACCTCGGAGGTGAGATCCTCGGCGTCCGCCCGGTTCCCCACCCGCGCGTACATCAACCGGTAGAGGCGGTCCACGTTGTCGCGGTAGACCGCCTCCCAGTTCGCGTAGGCCTCCGTCTCTACCACTCGGAGGTAGACCACGTTGTCGCTGCCTGGGTCGGATTCTGGGCTGTCACGGAGCGGGGAGGGCCGAGGAGCAGGAAACATCTCACTTTAGAATAGGAAGGCGGGTTACACGGGTCCGGCCGCCCGGCACCGGTCCGGTGGGCCTTCTACGCTCTGACCTGGGACGGAGCCCCGGATTCGCTCGAGACGGCTGGATCCGAAGCGACCCGCGGAGACCGGCCCCGGGGATTCAGTGGGCCGGAGGCGGGCTACGCTCCCTCAAGCCCATTCGGGCACCAAAGGAGTCAGATCAGATGAGTGGGCGCCGTACCTGGATAGGAATTGCCGTGTTGGCGTCGAGTCTCGGACTGGCGGCCTGCAGCTCGTCGACGAACTCGTCCTCGACCACCACCACCACCCAGGCGTCGTCCGGTTCGACCACCCCGACCACCGTCGCCACCACCGGCGGGGCCGCCCCCAACAGCGCCTTCTGTCAGGACCTGGCGTCGGCCAGCCCGACCGAGACCAACCTCTCCAACGCGCTCACCACCGCCATGAACACCAAGAACCTGGCCAAGGTCAAGACTGCCTTCGGGCCGTTCCTCACCGAGAGCCAGTCGGAGCTGCAGAAGGCGAGCGCCGCCTCGCCCACCGCCTCGGCGGCGGTGAAGGACGCCTTCAAGACGGTCACCAACTTCTACACCCAGGTCAAGGCCAAGGTGGCCAGCGCCACCAACCTGACCACCCTGCAGAACGACATCACCAACCTTTCGAACGCCAAGGCCGTCACCGATGCCGGTAACACCATCTCCGGCTATGTGACGGCCCAGTGCGGGACCCCGGTCACCACCACCACCGCCGGCTGACGACCCTCCGCCGTCCGGCTGCACTCGCCTGTCGGGCCGGGCCGCCCGGCCCGGAGATCAGTTGATCTTCACCAGGTCGATGATGAAGATGAGGGTGTCGTTGGTGGCGATGCCCGACCCCTGGGGCGGGTTGGCGCCGTAGCCCAGGCTGGGGGGGATGACCAGCTCCCGGCGTCCACCGACCTGCATGCCCACCATTCCCTGGGTCCAACCCGGGATCACCCCGCTGAGTGGGAACTGCACCGGTTGGCCGTTGCCGTCGTTCCAGGAGGCGTCGAACTGCTTTCCGTTCGACCACGCCACCCCCACGTACTGGACCGTCACCGTGTCCTTGGCGGTGACCGCCGGGCCGGTGCCGGTGATGAGGTCGGTGCTCTCCAGTTGGGTGGGAGGGGTGCCGGTGGGCGGGGTGACCACCGGCTTAGTCCCGAAGGTCCCGACCGGTGAGGGGTTCTGCACCGCGGGGAGGGGGCCGGAGGAGGTCGGCGGCGCGGTGGTGGCCGGGGCGGTCGAGGTGGTGGCGCTCCCCCCGCTGGTGGTGGCACTCGATGACGGGGTCGAGCTGGAGCAGGCCGCCAACCCGAGGGCGCCGACCGCCAGGGCGGCGAGGGTGAGGGAGCGCAGATGCGGACGAGGCATGGAACGAGGTCCTTTCGAGGGGTTCAGGATGAGGGAGCCGAACGGCGGCTCGGGCGGTGGAGGTGGACAAGAATTCCACTGAATCAGTCCGCAGAACGGTAGCCGCCCCCGGAACCCTCCGGTGGGCAGGCCCCCCAAACAGGCCCAGGCCCGTAACCTGGACGAATGCGTTTCGTGATCATCGGTGGAGGCCCAGCCGGCAACCAGGCCGCCACCCACGCCGCCCGGCTCGGCGTCGACGTCACCCTCGTCGAGCGGGACGTGGTCGGCGGGGCCGCCAATCTGTGGGACTGCATCCCCTCCAAAGCGATGATCGCCACCGGCGGGGCCTTGTCCTATCTTCATCGCATCGCCGGGATGGGGGTGGAGCCGGCCGGTGGCGCCCTCGACCTCCCCCGGCTCCGGGAGCGGATCACCGGCATCACCGGCAACCTCGAGCAGAGCTACACCCAGATACTCACCAGCCAGCAGGTCGACCTGGTCCGGGGTACCGCCACCCTGGTCGGTCCCCACATCGTGGTGGCCGACACCGCCGACGGCCACCGGACCTTCGAGGCCGATGCCCTCATGCTGAGCACCGGGAGCCGCCCGCGCATCCCCGAGTGGTTCCATCACGACGCCGACCGCCTGCTCACCACCCGGGACGCCTACCCACCCAATGAGCTCCCCGAGCACCTGGTGGTCATCGGCTCGGGGGTGACCGGGGTGGAGTTC
>DATARI010000177.1:0-21719 GCA_036264255.1 Acidimicrobiales bacterium
ACGACGCGTCCCAGAGGCTGGTGTGGATGTGGCACGACGAGCCGGCCTGTTCCATCGACCACTTGGCCATGAAGGTGGCCGCCCGCCCGTGTTGGGCGGCGATCTCCTTCACCCCGGTCTTGAACACCAGGTGGCGGTCGGCCACCTCGAGGGGGCTGTCGTAGGTCACGTTGATCTCGTGTTGGCCGGTGCCGGCTTCGCCTTTGGAGAACTCGATGGGGATGCCGGCCGCCAGCATCTGGTTCCGGATCTGTCCGACGATGTACTCGACCCGGGAGGTCTGCAGCAGCTGGTAGTCCTCGATGGTGTCGGCATGGGGGACGATCCCGTGCCAGTGCTTGGCAGCGATCTCCGCGTAGGTCTCCAAGAAGAGGTAGAACTCGAGCTCGGTGGCACATTTGATCTCGAGGCCGTGCTCCTTCGCCCGCTCGATCTGTCGCTGGAGCATCCGCCTTGGGGATATCTCCACCGGTTGGTCGTCCAGGGTGAAGAGGTCGCAGAGAACCAGCGCGCTGCCCGGGAGCCACGGGAGGGGGCGTACGGTGTGGGGGTCGATGACCGCGTGGAGGTCGCCGTAGCCGCTGTCCCAGTTGGCGAACTGGTAGCCGGGAAGCGGCTCCATGTCGACGTCGACGGCCAGCAGGTAGTCGCAGACCTCGATCCCGTGGTCGATGACGTGGTCGAGGAAGAAGGGGCCGGTGACCCGCTTGCCGACCGGACGCCCCTGCAGGTCCGGGAAGGCCACCACCACGGTGTGGATGTCGCCCGATCGGATCTGGTGGGGGAGAGTCTCGAGGGTGATCACTTGAGCACTCTGGCCCAAGCGGAGGTTTCCGTCCAGCCCTATTCCGGCGTCACGTAGGCGGCGGTGATGCCGCCGTCGACCACCAACGCCGATCCGGTGATGAACGACGCGTCGTCGGAGGCCAAGAACAGCGCCGCCTTGGCGATCTCCTCCGGTCGGCCGAAACGGCCGATGGGGATGTGGACCAGACGCCGCTGCCGCCGCTCCGGGTCGGACAGTAGTTCGGCCAGGAGGGGGGTCTCGATGGGGCCGGGGCACAGCGAGTTGGCCCTGATCCCCTGGCGGGCATACTCGACGGCCAGCTCGCGGGTCATGGCCAGGACCCCGCCCTTGGAGGCGGTGTAGGCGATCTGGGCGGTGGCCGCCCCCATCAGGGCGACGAACGAGGCGACGTTGACGATGGACCCGCCGCCCGACTCGAGCATGGCCGGCACCGCCGCCCGGCACCCCAGCCACACCCCTTTCAGGTTGACTTCCATGACCCGCTGCCAGGTGTCGGGAGGGGTGTCGAGCACCCCGCCGTCGTCGTCCGGGAAGATCCCGGCGTTGTTGAACAGCACATGGAGTCCGCCGTAGACATCGACGGCGGCGTCCACCATGGCCTGCACCTGGGTCTCGTCGGAGACGTCCACGGTGACGGCAGTGGCGAACCCGCCGGCGGAGGTGATCTCTGCCGTCACCGCTCTGGCGTTCTCGGCGACCACGTCGGCCACCACCACCTCGGCTCCTTCGGCGGCGAACAGGATCGCCGCCACCCGGCCGATGCCGCTGCCGGCTCCGGTGATCACTGCGACCTTGCCGTCCAGACGAGCCATTGCGTTCTCCGTGGTCCCCCCGGGATGGGTTGGCCCGCACCCTACCGGCCCCTCGCCGGGGATGGGATACTGGTCCATGCCACCGACGGGTCCGAACCCTTTCATCCGAGTGTCCATCGAGGGCGATGCCGGGGCGGTGCGAGCATGAGCGATACCTGTGCAGTGGTGAATCCGGCCACCGAGGCGGTGATCGCCACCGTCCCGATGGCGGGTGTCGACCAGGCCGATGAGGCGGTGGCCCGGGCCAAGGCGGCCGGGCCGGGATGGCGGGCGCTGGCCCCCTCCGATCGGGCCCGGCTCCTCCGTCGCTTCGCCGACCAGGTCGAGGGCCACGCCGAGGAGCTGGCCCAGTTGGAGACGGCCAACGTCGGAAAGCCCATCGCCGACAGCCGGGACGAAGTCGGAATGGTCGCCGAGGTGCTCCACTTCTACGCCGGGGCGGTGGACAAGCATCGGGGAGCCACCGTGCCGGTGGCGGGTGGGGTCGACCTCACCTTCCACGAGCCGTTGGGCGTGGTGGGGGCCATCGTCCCCTGGAACTTCCCCATCGCCATCACCTCCTGGAAGGTCGGCCCCGCCCTGGCCACCGGCAACACCGTGGTGGTGAAGCCGGCCGAGCTGACCCCGTTGTCGGCCCTGCGTCTGGCCGAGTTGGCCCTCGACGCCGGCATCCCCGAAGGGGTGTTCAAGGTGGTGGTGGGGACGGGGCCCATCGTGGGTGCCCGGCTGGCCGAGCATCCCGACGTGGCCAAGGTGGCCTTCACCGGCTCCACCGCCGTCGGTCGGGAGGTCATGCGGGCGGCGGCCGGGACCATCAAGCGGGTGACCCTCGAGCTGGGGGGAAAGTCGGCCAACATCGTGTTCGCCGACGCCGACCTCGAGCGGGCGGCGGCCGCCGCCCCCGGCGGGGTCTTCGGCAACGCCGGCCAGGACTGCTGTGCCCGAAGTCGGATCCTGGTCGAGCGGTCGGTGTTCGACCGTTTCCTCGACCTCTTGGTCGAGGCCGTCCGCGGATGGCGGGTCGGTGACCCGACCGACCCGAAGACCCAGATGGGACCCCTGGTCTCTGCCGCCCGCCGAGACGTGGTGGGCGGGTTTCTGGGGGCGGGGATGGGCGATCCGGAGGGGGGTGTCGTCGAGCCCTACGCCACTGGGGGGATGCCCGCCGGACCCGGCTTCTGGTTCCCGCCCACCGTGGTGGCGCCGGCCGGCGCCGAGTGGCGGCTGGCCCGGGAGGAGATCTTCGGACCGGTGGTGGCGGTGATTCCCTTCGAAGACGAGGCGGATGCGGTGCGATTGGCCAATGACACCCCCTACGGGTTGGCCGGCTCCATCTGGACCACCGACGGCGCCAAGGCACTGCGCACGGCCCGGGCCGTCGAGGCCGGAAACCTGTCGGTGAACTCCAACGGCTCGGTCCGGGTGCAGACCAGTTTCGGAGGGATGAAGCAGTCCGGGTTCGGCCGGGAACTGGGGCTGGAGGCGTTGGATGCCTACACCGACGTCAAGAACGTCTTTCTGTCCACCTCCTGATCGGTCCGCCCCCGGCGGTAACCGTCGAGCCGGAGGCAGGATCAGCCTCACTCCATGAGGGCTTTGAAACGGACCATCTCGTCGGTGGTGTCGTTCTCCAACCACCGGCGCAGGAACGGGTCGAGGAACCATCGCCATGGAGGTTTGAAGTCGAACACTTCCCGGTGGGTGACGACGGTCCCCTCCGCGGTGACCTCGCAGTCGAATGACCCTTCGAAGTCCAAGAACCACCGGGCGCCTCCGCGGACGGGCGACCCGAAGGTCAGCGACGTCGGGGTCAGGGTGAAGGGGTAGGTTCCCCTCGGACCCGGCATCCCCTTGATCCGCCCGGAGAAAACCGCGGTCCCGCCGGAGCCGTTTCGCTGCACCGGGCCGACCCGGCCGATCTTGTGATCGGCCTGCCGGTAGCGGTCCAGATCGAGGACGAACTCGAGGACCTCGGCGGGCGACACCGCGACGGTGGCTCGTGCCTGGCCGACGATCACGACACCAGGCTATGGCGGGGTCGTCGGCCCGGTCCAGGATGACCGTGGCGGAGGCTGACCTAGGAGGCCGGTTCGGAGGCCTCTGCCACTGCCTTGATCCGCTCGAGGGTGGTTCGCATCCCCTTCACATTGGTGCGTCCGCGGGCCTTTCCGGCCACCCGCCAGTACAGCCGGAGCACCGGGGTGTCGGTCAGTTCGAACGACTCGGTGACGTCGGTGCCACCGCCGCTCGGCTCGAACCGGTACCCCCAGGTGTTCACCGTCTTCCCCCCCGGACCCTGGACGCCGAAGACGAACTCGCGGCCGGGCTCACTGGCGGTGATCGTGCAGTTCGTCCAGTAGACCGGGCCGCGCTCGTTGCGGCGGACGTGGCCTCGGAACCGTGCCCCCACCGCCGGTCCGGTCGCGCCGTCGAGCCATTCGGCCTCGAAGGTCTCCGGGCTGAACTTCCCGGTGTTGGTGATGTCGCTCACCAATTCCCAGACCCGCTCGGGAGGAGCCTCGACATGGATGGTCACGGAATCTCGCACGGCATGAGACTACGGGCTGACAGAGGCGCGCGTCCCTGCGGAGAGGGCTCGCCCCCGGAGGTCATGCCCGGCCGCGCCGAAACCTCCGAAGCGCGGCCTCCAAGTCGGTGAGGGAATCGAGGCGAATCTGGGCCTGGGCCGCTTCCGGCCATCCGGAGTGGATGATCCCCCAGGGACCCCGCCGCAGGTGGACCGCGACCATTCCCGCCTGGCGGGCCGGGAGCACGTCATTGTCGACCCGATCCCCGACGTAGGCGATGCGGTCGGCCGGGGCGCCGAGCTCGTCTTCCATACGGGCGAAGAAGGCGGGGTCGGGTTTCGCGACTCCCCACTGGTCGGAGGTGGCGGTGCGTTCCACCGGGAGGTCGGCCATGAACGCCGACGCCGAGGACGTCTGGTTCCCGATCACCGCCAACCGGTAGCCGGCCGTTCTGAGCTCCCGCAGCGCCGGTAGCGCGTCCGGGTAGAGGTCGGATGGCTCGAAGGTCCAGGGATAGCCGGCGGCGAGTTTGGCGACCACCTCGGCGTCCAGGTCGAAGTCGGGCCGGAAGTATCCGAAGACATCGACGTGGGGACGCCGATCGGCGATGACCGAACCGAGAACGGCAAAGAAGGTCAGTCGGGGGACACCCAGGAAGTCGGCCCACCGCCCCCAGTTCTCCGTCTCGTCGACCAGGGTCTCCCCGAGGTCGAAGACCACCCATTCCAACTCCCGGTCCTCGGCCACCCGCCGACTCTTGCTGGTGCGGACGGCGCTGGGCAAGTGGGAGCCGCCGACCTACGGGGCGGCCGCACCGCCGATCCAGCCTTAGAAGGCGAGACCGTCGTAGCCGCCGGGGCTCTGGTAGCCACCGTACGGGTCGGTGCCGGCCGAGCTGCCCGGAGCCGGCGCCCCCCGGTTGGCCTGGCTGCCGTCGCCGCCGGAGCGGAGTCCGGACACCAGCGACTCAAGTTGGTTGGAGGGGAGGGCGAACCCGATGCTCCCGGCCGACGTCCCGCCGGTGGAGCCGGCGATGGCGGTGTTCATGCCGATCACCTCACCCGACGAGTTCACCAGGGCGCCGCCGGAGTCGCCCGGGTTGACGGCGGCATCGGTCTGGAGCAGCCCGGTAAGGGTCTGGGTGGCGCTACCGGCGCTGTCGCCGGCGGTGATCTGACGGTTGAGGGCGGAGACGACCCCCGAGGTCACCGACGGGCTGCCGCCCGGGGCCAGGGCGTTACCGACGGCCACCACCGCGTCCCCGACCTGGACGTGACTGGAGTCGGCGAAGGTCACCGCCGGCAACCCGGACTGATTGGTGAGCTGGAGGAGAGCCACGTCCCGGTCCGGATCGGCGCCGACCAGGGTGGCCGGCAACTGGGTGGTCGAGCCGTGGAGCGCCACGGTGATGACGGTGGCGCCGTCGATGACATGGTTGCTGGTCAGCACCTGGCCGGTCGAGGTGATGATCATCCCGGTCCCTGCCTCCGGCGCCTGATTGCCATTGGTGGCGGTGACGGCGACGATCGAAGGCGACACCGACTGCACGATCTGGGTCACGGTGGCCGCCGGCGCCGGGCGGTTGGCCGCCTTGATCGGCGGCGTCACCGCCGCGGCGGAGGCAGGCACCGAGTGGAGATTTTCGGCTTCCAGCACCCCGGCTCCCGTCACCGCCCCGACCAATACCGCCATCACCGCGATGGTCGCCACTGCCTTCCGCCCCCGGGGAAACCTGGGCTCGGGGTCTGCCTCCCCCCACCCGGCCGAGGGGTCGGACAGGTCATGACCGGACCATCCACCCGTCCGGGGCCATCCCCCCGCCGGGGTTGGCGGCCCCCCCTGGCCGGGCCCGCCGGCGGTGGTTTCACCGGGAAGTGCATTCGGGTCATAGGTCATACCCCCAAGATCGGCCAGGCGCGTAAGGAAACAGTATGGAGGTCGTATGAGTCGCCGAAGAATCTGGCCATTGGGAGTGCCGCATCCGATCGGTCGGCCGGGGCAAGTAACGTCCCGGGTATGTCAGATCGTTCGCGCAAGCTTGTGAAACCGGCGGCCGCTGTCGGGGTTCTCGCCACCATGGCCAGCGTCTGGTGGTTCGCCCTCAGGCCGCGCCGGAAGATCAAGCTCGACAAGTAGCCGGTCCGGTGCCAAGGGGGTCAGCCCGGCGGACCCCCCTCCTCAGCCCACCAAGACGGGAACCGCCTCACCGATCGGGGTCCGGACCACTGCGTCGGCCATGGGGTCGAACTCGGTTTCCTCGGCATTGACGATCACCAGGGCAGCCCCGTGGGCGTGGGCAATCGGCACCAGGCCGGCGGCCGGGAACACCCCGAGGCTCGACCCGATGGCCAGCAGCAGGTCGCACTCGGAGGCGGCGCGGGTGGCCCGCTCGAGATCCTCAACCACCAGGCTCTGGCCGAAGCTGATGGTGGCGGATTTGAGTATCCCGCCACAGGCAGAGCAGGGCGGGTCCTCTTCACCCGCCCGTACCCGGTCGAGGGTGTCCGCCATCGGGGAGCGACGGTCGCAGGCCATGCACATCACCTGATGCATGGTCCCGTGGATCTCGACGATGAGGTCCGGGTCGGTTCCGGCGGCCTGGTGGAGCCCGTCGATGTTCTGGGTGACCAGGGTGTGGAGTTTCCCGGACGCCGCCAACCGGGCGAGGGCGAGGTGGGACACGTTGGGTCGGGCTGACCACGTCGGTGAGTCGAGCCGGTTGCGCCAGGCTCGGCGCCGGATCTCCCCGTCAGCCATATAGGCGCTCAGGGTGGCCAGTTTCTCCGCCTCCGGGTTCTTGGTCCAGACTCCGTTCGGTCCCCGAAAGTCGGGAATGCCGGAGTCGGTGGAGATGCCGGCACCGGTCAGCACCACCACCGAATCCGCCTCGGCCAGCAACCGCTGAGCCAGACGCAGGCCGGCATCAGCTTCGGTCTCGGCGTCGGATTCCGTCGGGCTCATCGGTTCAGCTTGGCACGATGACCGGTCAGTCGGCAGTGCCCGCCAGGTGCTCGAGGAGCAGGGGGGCGACGTCGTCGACCGAACCGGTTGGAAGCCAATGGGTACCCCCGACGATGGTCTCGAATCGATACGGGCCCGAGACATGCTGGGCGCACCGCTCGGCGGCCACCCGGGTGACGAACGGATCGGAATCGCCCCAGACGAAGAGGGTCGGGACGGTGACCGGACCGATTCGGTCGCGTACCTCGAGGGGGAGGGCCCGGTACCAGTTGAGGGGTCCGGTCATGGCCCCCGGGGTGGCCGCCCGGCGGGCGTAGCGGCGGGCCGAGTCTTCGTCCAGGCCGGTGCGGTGCAGCTGGGCGACAAACCGTTTCTCACCGCCGCGGCTCAGGATCGCTTCGGGCAACTTCGGGATCTGGAAGAACGCCATGTACCACGAGTGGAACGCCTGGCTGCTCCTGGTCATGGCGTCGAGAAATGCCTGGAGGTGCGGGACGGAGAGTGCGGTGAGGGTGCGGACCCGGTCCGGGCGGGTGGCGGCCAGGTACCAGGCGAGGGCGGCCCCCCAGTCGTGTCCGACGAGATCGAAGCGGGTGGCGCCGGCCGCGTCGGCCAGCGCCAGGATGTCCTGGGCGAGAAGGTCGAGGGTGTAGGCCCGTCGGCCGGTTGGCCGGGCGCCGGGTGAGTAGCCCCGTTGGTCGGGCGCCAACGTCCGGTAACCGCGGCCGGCCAGGGAGGCGGCCAAGGGGTCCCAACAGTGGCGGTCCTCCGGGAACCCGTGGAGCGCGATGACCAGCCTGCCCTCGGCCGGGCCGGTGTCTGACACCTCAAAGGTGAGCCCGTCGTGTTCGAACCTGTCCACGGCTGCTCACCCTACCGGCGGCAGGGCGTCGGGATGCCGTGGCGGCGTGGCCGTCGGCCGGGGGGATTGGCCCGGCCGATGAGCCTGCCGGGGCCCGGGATGCCTCCATCCGGCCCGCCGGTCCCCGGCCAGAGAGGTCCGGCGCCCGGTAGCCTCGACCGGTGCCCCTGGCCTCGCTCCGACCCCTCCGGTCACGCAACTTCGCCCTCCTGTGGTCGTCGGCGTTGGTGTCCAACATCGGAACCTGGATGCAGACGGTGGCTCTCGGGGTGCTGGTCTACGCCCGGAGCGGCCATCAGGCCGGTTGGACGGGTCTGGTGGCGGCCGCCGCCTTCCTCCCGATGGGGCTGCTGGCGCCGGTAGGCGGCGCACTGGCCGACCGGTTCGACCGCCGCCGCTGGTTGCTGCTGACGACCCTCGGGGAGATGGCCGTCGCTACCCTCCTCACGGTGCTGGTGGCCACCGGGCACGACCAGCCGGGGCTGGTGGTCATCGTGGCCTTCTTCGGAGGTGCGGCCGGGGCGGTCGGGTTTCCGGCCTATCAGGCCATGCTTCCCGACCTGGTCCCCAAAGAGGACCTCCTCGGGGCGATTTCTCTGTCCTCGGCTCAGTTCAACCTCGGCCGGGTGGTGGGCCCGGCGGTCGCCGGCCTCACCCTCCTCCACCATGACTACACCTTGACCTTCGCGGTGAATGCCGCCTCGTTTGGGGCGGTGGTGATTGCCCTCAGCCTGTTGAGGCTTCCCCGGCCGGTGCGCACCGGTGGGAACGAGGGCATGTACCGCCGAATCGCCGATGGTGCCCGAACCGCCATGAGCGAGCCGGGTTGCCGGAGCGCCATCATCCTGATCGCGGTGGTGGCCCTCCTCGCCTCCCCGTTCATCGCCCTGGTCCCGGTGATGTCCAAGGCCCTCGGCCATGGATCGGGAGGCACCGCGCTGTTGGTGACCGCCCAGGGGGTCGGCGCGGTGATCGGAGCCATGGTGCTGCCCTCCCTGGCCGAGCAGTTGGGCCGGCGGAGGATGGTGCGAGGGGCACTGTTCCTGTTGCCCCTCCTGCTCATCAACTACGGGTTGTCACCGACCCTGTGGTGGTCGCTGGTCACCTTCGTGCTGGTGGGGGCGGGCTACATCGCGGTGCTGGCCGGGCTGAACACGGTGGTCCAGCTACGCGCCCCGGTCGCCTCCCGGGGTCGGGTGCTCGGGTTCTACATGATGGCCCTCGGGATCATCTACCCGGTCGGGGCGGTGCTGCAAGGTCTCGTCGCCGATCACGTGGGGGTGCGAGCGGTGACCGTCGGCGGAGCGGCGGCCCTCCTTGTCGTCCTCGGCTTGTTGGCCACCTTCCGCCCCCATCTGATGGGGGCGCTCGCCGACATCGAGGAAACCGAGGATCTGGTCCCGACCGAGGAGCTGCCGTGACCGAGGGACCGACTGCCGCCCCGGTGGTGGTGGAAGTGCTGGCGGCTTCCGACGCCGAAGCCGCCCAGGCCCGGGCGGCCGGGTCCCTGGCCTCGGCCGGCCTGGGCCCGGGCGACCGGGTGGCGTTCTGTCTCCCGTCGTCAGCTGCCCTGCTCTGCGCGGTGGTCGGGGCGCTGCGGACCGGGGTGATCCCGGTGCTGCTCAATGCCACCTTGCTCGACGAGGAGCGGGACCGGCTGATCGCCGATGCCCAGCCCGGGTTGGTGGTCACCGAACCGGCGGACCTGGACCGGTTGGATTCGGGAGACCCGATGGAACTGGCTCCCTACCCCTTGGGGCGGCCGATGCACTACACGTCGGGGACGACCGGTCGCTCCAAGGGGGTGTGGTCGGGAGTGTGGGACAACGCCACCGCTCGCCGGGCCTTCGATGACGAGGCCGACCTCTGGTCGTTCGGTCCCGATGATGTCCACCTGGTGTGCTCGCCGATGTACCACTCGGTGTCGGTGCGGTTCGCGGCCGGGACCCTGCTCCGGGGTGGGACCTGCGTGATTCTTTCCCGGTTCGAGTCCGGCGCCGCCCTCCGGGCCCTGACCGGACAGGCGGGCATCATGCCCACCACCACCTTCATGGCTCCCTCTGCCCTCGCCCGGCTGCTGTCGCTCGGCCCCGAGCTCCCGCCGCGATTCGACGCCCTCCGCCTCCTGGTCCACGCCGGGTCCGCCTGCCCGGCGTCGCTCAAGCGGGCCGCCCTCGAGCGGGTCGGCGAGGGGGTGTTGTGGGAGTTCTACGGATCCACCGAGGGACAGTTCACCGCCTGCTCTCCGGAGGAATGGGTGGCCCACCCCGGCAGCGTGGGGAGGGCCCGTCCGGGCCGCACCATCACCGTCGACTCTGACGGCATCATCTGGTGCCGGCCTCCGGACTTTGCCCGCTTCGAGTACTGGGGCGACCCGGACAAGACCGCCTCGGCCTGGCTCGATGGCGCCTTCACTGTCGGGGACCTCGGGCGGATGGATGCCGACGGCTACCTCTTTCTCGACGGTCGCCGGGATGACCTGATCATCAGTGGCGGGGTCAACGTCTATCCCGCCGAGGTGGAGCAGGTGCTGTCCGAGGTGCCGGGGGTGGCGGCGGTGGCGGTGTTCGGGCTCCCCGACGACCGGTGGGGACAACGGGTCTGCGCGGCGGTGGTTGCCGATGCCACCCCTGCCGGGATCGACCCCGACCGGTTGATCCGCGCCCTCGAATCGCATGCCGCCGAGCGGATGGCCGGGTTCAAACGGCCGAAGCAGTACTTTGCCGTCGAGGCCCTCCCCACCACCGCCACCGGGAAAGTCCAGCGTCGACAAGTTGCGGCGCGGGTGGCTGTCTAGTTTGCGCACCGATGGGGCAGAATCGTTCCATGAGCCCTAACGACGCCGGTCCACCCCTCGCTTCGGTCAATCCCGCCACCGGCGAACTGCTGCAGTCCTTCGAGCCCTTCGATGCCGCCGAGGTGGAGAACCGCCTGGCCCTGGCGGCGGGGGCGGCTCCGGTGTGGGCCGCCACCGGATTCGAGGACCGGGCCCGCTTGCTGATCACGGTGGCGGAGCTGCTGGAGGGGGAGCTGCCGGATATCGCCCACGCCGTCACCACCGAGATGGGCAAGCCTTTCGCCCAGGCGAAGGGCGAGGTGGCCAAGTGCGCCCGTGCCTTCCGCTGGTTCGCCGAACATGGCGAGCGGTTTCTCACCGACGAGGAGATGCCGGTCGAAGCCTCGCTGGGATTGGTGACCTACCAACCCCTCGGTCCGGTGCTGGCCATCATGCCCTGGAACTTTCCGCTCTGGCAGGTGGTGAGGTTCGCGGCCCCGGCGTTGATGGCCGGCAATGTCGGGCTGCTGAAGCACTCGCCCAACGTGTCCCGGACCTCGCTGCTTCTGGAGGACCTGTTCAAACGGGCCGGGGCGATGCCCGGGATCTTCCAATCGCTGCTGGTCGGGACCGACCAGGTGCCGGCGATCATCGCCGATCCTCGGGTCAAGGCGGTGACCCTGACCGGGAGTGTCGGCGCCGGCCGGGCGGTGGGGGCGCAGGCGGGGGCGGCCATCAAGAAGGTGGTGCTCGAGCTCGGCGGCAGCGACCCGTTTATCGTGCTCCCCACCGCGGATCTGGACCGGGCGGTGTCGGTAGGCATCGAGGCCCGGATGCAGAACACCGGGCAGTCGTGCATCGCGGCGAAACGGTTCATCGTCCACGAGGAGATCGCCGACGCCTTCATCGAGGCCTTCGTGGCCGGGGTGAAGGCCCTCCGGGTCGGGGACCCGTTCGACCCCGCCACCGAGGTCGGTCCCCTGGTGACCGAAGTCGCCCGGGACAACATCGAGGCCCTGGTGGACGACGCCCGGGCCCACGGGGCGTCGATCCTCTGCGGGGGCGAGCGGATGGTCGGCCCCGAGGGTCCCGACCGGGCCGGGTATTTCTATCTCCCGACCGTGATCGGCGACATCACCCCGGAGATGCGGGTGGCGACCGAGGAGGTGTTCGGGCCGGTGGCTCTGGTCTTCCGGGTCTCCAGCGCGGAGGAGGCGCTGGCCGTCGCCAACGGCACCGACTTCGGGCTCGGGTCGAGTGTGTGGACCGGCGACGCCGACGAGCAGCAGCGGTTCGTCAGGGGCCTGGAGGCCGGCCAGGTGTTCGTGAACGGGATGGTGGTCTCGATGCCGGAGCTGCCCTTCGGCGGGATCAAGACCTCGGGGGTGGGTCGGGAGCTGTCCCAGCACGGCATCCGGGAGTTCTGCAACGTCAAGTCGGTGTGGGTGGCCTGAACGTTTGGTGCACCCGACCGGATTGGACTACTGGGTGGTGGTCACCACGTGGTTCACGGCCGGGGCCGCCGCCCAGGTTCCCGAGGTCGCCGTCCAGGTGCGTCCGCCGAACGACACCGAGGTGAGGTGGTAATTGTAGGCGTGGGCCACTGCCCAGGCGGCAATCTGCCAGCCCCGCTGGGTGGTCGCCGGGGTGCCGAAGGGGTTGGGACCCAGCTCTGCTGCCGCCGCCGCCACCAGCGAGGCGTGACTCGGAGCCGCCCCGCCGAAACCACCGAGATGACAGGTGAGACCCTCGGGGACCTCGCCGGTGGTGGCGATGGCCAGCGCCTGGGCTTCGAGCGACCACTGGGCGTAGGCATCGGGGGTGGCGCTGTGCTGAACGAGCTGGGCGGCTTCGGTGACCGGCATCGTCTCCCATCCCGGGACCTGGGCGAGATGGTCGAAGAAGGCTCCGGCGGCATAGGCCGGGTCCAGGATCTGGGCGGTGGTTCCCCACCCCTGGGACGGCCGCTGCTGGAAGAGGCCGACCGAGTCGAGGTCGCCGTAGGGGAGGTTCTGCAGCTGGCTCTCCTGGAAGGCGGTGGCCAGTGCCACGGTGGCGGCGTGGTCGGGCAGCCCCTTTTGCTGGCCGACGGCGGTGATGATGGTGGCGTTCTGGGCCTGGGTCGGGGTGATGGCAAAGGGGCCGCCGGCGGAGCCGGCTCCGAACGTGCAGCTCGACACGACAACCGGTGGAGGCGGTTGGACGGCGACGATGATCGCCACCACCGCCCCGACCACCACCACCGACACCACCGAGGCGATGAGCCAGCGACGCCGGCGGCTGGGAACCCTCGATCTCGATCTTCGTCTCATGGTCTGGGTGGGTCGGGCAGCTCACAGTGACGATCTCACCAGCGGCACCGGCCGGCATGAAGCATCTCATCTCGATGTGACCTTGGAGCGTCAGGGTGCCGCCCGCCCGGGTGGAGACGCCGCCGGCGACGAGGTCGGTTGTCCGTTCCCGCTGTCTCTTGGGTCAGACTGGTGGCATGCGTGCCTACCTCGATCATGCGGCGACCACGCCGATGCGGCCGGAGGCCGTCGAGGCCATGCTTCCGTACCTGACGGGTGCCGACACCTTCGGGAACCCGTCGGGCAGCCATCGCGAATCCCGGCGGGCGCGGCGGGCGGTGGACGATGCCCGGGAGCAGATCGCCGAGCTCCTCGGCGCCGACCTCGGTGAGGTGGTGTTCACCGGGGGTGGGACCGAAGCCGACAACCTGGCGGTCGCCGGAGCCCTCGGGGGCCGGGGCGGCCCCATCGTCTGTACGGCGATGGAGCACCATGCGGTTTTGAACGCCTGCCGGGCGGCGGTCGAGCCCGGACGGGGCGAGCTCCGGGAGGTGAGGTCCGACCCCGCAGGAGTCGTCGACCTGGACCGGCTGGCGGAAGCCTGCACCTCCGACGTCCGGCTGGTCTCGGTGATGGCCGTGAACAACGAGATCGGCACCATCCAGCCACTCGACGCCGTCTCCCGCCTGGTCCGGGCCCGGGCCCCGGGGGCGGTGCTGCACACCGACGCCGTCCAGGCGGTGCCGTGGCTGGAGATGGCGCCGATCACCGCTTCGGTGGATCTCCTGGCGCTGAGTGCCCACAAGTTCGGAGGTCCGAAAGGGGTGGGGGTGCTGGTGGTCCGCCAGGGTGTGGCCATCGAGCCGGTGATCCGTGGCGGGGGCCAGGAGCGGGATCGCCGGAGCGGGACCCCCAACGTGGCCGGCATCGTGGCCATGGCCGCGGCGCTGTCGGCCACCGTCGCCGGACGGACGGAGACGGTGGCCCGGGTGACCGCCCTCCGGAACCGGTTGGTGGACGGGTTGCTGGCCTCGGTTGACGGGACGGAGGAGTCCGGGGATCGGGCCCACAGAGTCCCCGGGCACGCCCACCTTCGTTTCACCGGGGTCGAGAGCGAGGCGATGGTGGTGCTCCTCGACGAGGCGGGGGTGGCCGCCTCGGCCGGCGCCGCCTGCTCGAGCGGGGCGGTGGAGCCGAGCCACGTGCTGGCGGCCATGGGACTGGACAAGCCGGCGGCCAGCAGCGGCGTGCGGTTCTCGTTGGGCACCACGTCGACCGACGCCGACGTCGATCGGGTGCTGGCGGTTGTCCCGGGACTGGTCGCCGGCCTGCGAAACTAGTCGGGTGCGAGTTCTGGTAGCCATGTCGGGAGGGGTCGACTCCTCGGTCGCCGCCGCCCTCCTGGTCGAGGAACTGGGCCAGGACCAGGTGGTCGGGGCCACCCTGAAGCTGTGGGGTGGGTCGTCAGACTCGGGATGCTGTTCGGTCGCCGACGTGGAGGATGCCCGGCGGGTGGCCGACCAGCTCGGGGTGGTCCATCACGTGTTCAACTTCACCGCCGAGTTCGAAGCCCGGGTGGTGGCCCCCTACATCGACGGCCATGCCCTCGGCCGCACCCCGAACCCGTGCATCGAGTGCAACCGACACCTCAAGTTCGACCGGCTGTTCGACCGGGCCCGGTCGCTGGGGTTCGACGCGGTCGCCACCGGGCACCATGCCCGGCGGGCGACCACCGAGGCCGGCCGCCACCGGCTGATCCGGGGGGCCGACCCGCTGAAGGACCAGTCGTACGTCCTGGCCATGCTCGGACAGGACCAGCTGGCCCGGTCGCGGTTCCCGGTCGGGAGGCTGACCAAGGCCGAGGTCCGCCAGGAAGCGGCCCGACTCGGCCTCCGCACCGCCATGAAGCCCGACAGCCAGGATGTCTGCTTCATTCGGTCCGACGAAGGCCGGGACGGGTTCCTCGGGGACCGCCTCCCCCTCCATGACGGCCGGCTGATCGACGACGCCACCGGCGAGGACCTCGGTCCGGTGCCGGCGGTGGAGCTGGTGACGGTGGGCCAGCGTCGGGGCATGGGCCACGGAGACGACGGCCGGCGGCGCTACGTCACCGCCGTCGACGTCCCCGGCCGCCGGGTGCGGATCGGGACCCCGGAGGCGGCTCACGCGTCGTCGGTGGAGCTGCACACGGTGAGCTGGGTGGACGACGACCCGACCCGGACCGATCCGCCGCCGGAGTGCTCCGCCATCGCCCAGTGCAGCGCCCATGGACGCCCGGTGGGCTGCACCCTGCGCCGGGACGGGAACGGGGGCCTGGTGGTGACGTTCGCCACGCCGCAGCGGCGGATCGCTCCGGGTCAGACGGTGGCTCTCTACGATCCGCTTGACCCCGACGCCGTCATCGGCTCGGGCATCGCCGCATGACCGAGGGGCCCGAAGGGGACGATCCGGCGGCCCGGGCGGCCCGACTGCGAGAGCTGATCGCCTATCACAATGAGCGGTACCACCAACTCGACGCCCCGGAGATTCCCGACGCCGAGTACGACGACCTAGTCCGTGAACTGCGTTCCCTCGAGTCCGAACACCCCGAGCTGGTGGTGGCCGACTCGCCCACCGGATCGGTGGGGGCGCCGGTCTCCACCCTGTTCTCCCCGGTCGCCCACCGGGTACCGATGATGAGCCTCGACAACGCCATCCGCCCGGACGAACTGCAGGCGTGGGCCGACCGGCTGGCCAAGCGGGTCCCGGCCGACGCCCCCTTCGGATGCGAGTTGAAGATCGACGGGCTGGCCATGTCCCTCACCTACGAGAACGGTCGGTTCGTGCAGGCGGCCACCCGGGGCGACGGTCGGGTGGGGGAAGACGTCACCGCCAATGTCGCCACCATTGCCGCCATCCCGAAGGTGCTCGACAAGAAGGTGGAGGCCCCGGCGATCGTCGAGGTGCGCGGGGAGGTGTACATGCCCATCTCCGCCTTCGAGGAGATGAACCGCCGACAGGAGGAGATCGGCGGACGGCTGTTCGTCAACCCCCGCAACTCGGCCGCCGGCTCGCTCCGCCAGAAGGACGCCTCCATCACCGCCTCCCGGGCCCTGTCGTTCTGGGCCTACCAGGTGGGGGACCTCCAGCCCCAGCCGGCGGGGCCGGGCTCGTCGCTTCCCAAAGAACTGGTCACCTCCCAGTCGTCGACGTTGCAGTGGTTGAAACGGGCCGGATTTCCGGTCAACCCGGAGAACCGGGTGGTGCGGGGGCTCGGCGAGGCGCTCGACTTCTGCCATCACTGGGAGGAGCACCGCCACGACCTCGGCTACGAGATCGACGGGGTGGTCATCAAGGTCGATGACCTCGCCCTCCAGCGCCAGCTCGGTGCCACCTCCCATGCCCCGAGATGGGCGATCGCCTACAAGTTCCCACCCGAGGAGCGGACCACCCGTTTGCGGGGGATCCAGGTGTCGATCGGCCGCACCGGCAAAGCCACCCCCTTCGCGGTGCTGGAGCCGGTGTTCGTCGGTGGGTCGACGGTATCGCTGGCCACGCTCCACAACGAGGACCAGGTGCAGTTGAAGAACGTGCGCCCGGGTGAGGATGTCGTCGTCCGGAAAGCCGGCGACGTGATCCCCGAGGTGGTCGGCCCGGTACTGGTCGGGGTGGACGGGACCAAGCCGAAGCGCCGACCGCCGAAATGGAAATTCCCGCCCGTCTGTCCGAGCTGCGGCGCCCCGCTGACCCGGCTGGAGGGCGAGAGTGACACCTTCTGCACCAATCTCGACTGCCCGGCCCAGCGGGTGCAGCGGATCGCCCACTTCGGCTCCCGCTCGGCCATGGACATCGAAGGGCTGGGGGAGCAACGGGTGCAACTGTTCGTCGGCCACGGGGTCCTCTCCGACGTCGCCGACCTGTACTCGTTCACCCCCGACACCTTCTCCGGGCTGGAAGGGTTCGGGGCGGTGTCCATCGCCAACCTGCTCGGGGCCATCGACGCCTCCCGCTCCCGTCCGTTGCACCGGCTGCTGATCGGATTGGGGATCCGTCACCTCGGCCAGGTCGGCTCGCTGGCGTTGGCCCGGGGGTTCGGGAGCATGGAAGGAATCCTGGCCGCCGATGAGGCGGCATTGGCGGCGGTCGACGGGGTGGGGCCGATCATCGCCGCCGCGGTGACGAGGTGGTTCGCCTCCGACGTCAACCGGGGGGTGGTCGACCGCCTGCAGAAGGCGGGCGTCAACGTGGAAGAGCCCGGGGCCCGGGTCGGGGGTGGTGGCGATGCCGGTGGCGTCGATCAGACCCTGGCCGGAAAGTCGGTGGTGGTGAGCGGCACCCTGGAGGGCCTCACCCGGGAGGAGGCCGAAGAGGCGATCCTGGCCCGGGGGGGAAAATCGCCGGGCAGCGTGTCGAAGAAGACCTTGGCGGTGGTGGTGGGGGAGTCTCCCGGGGCTTCCAAGGTGGCCAAGGCGGAGCAGCTGGGGATCCCGGTGCTGCACGGAGCCGACGCGTTCCGCGCCCTCTTGGAGACGGGGGAGCTGCCCTCCTCGACCTGAGGCCGCCCCCGGCGGGGCGCCCCGCCCGGTGTCGCCGCCGGGGGGGTTGGGTAGGATCGGGCGGCGAGCGGTCAGGGGAGGGAACGTGGTCGAGCCGATCGGGTGCCGTTGATGGCGTCATGGATATCGGGGCATCGCTGGCCGATTTCGATCACCCTGGGGATCGTGATCTTTGTGGGGGTGGGAGCCGGGCTCCTCTGGGTGCTGGTCTTCCGGAACCGGGCGATACCGGTGACGGTTGCCGACGCTCTTCGCAGCTACCGGCAGCAGCACGCCGATCCGCCCCGGGTGGCCGACTCCCACCTCCCGCCGGTTGGCGTCTACACCTACGACACCACCGGTTTCGAGCAGCTGAGCCTGGCCGGGAGCCGACGCCCCTGGCCCCGGGTCACCGCCATCACCGTCACCGATCAGGGATGTGGCGTGAATCTGCAATGGGATGCGCTGGCCGAGCACCGGGAGGACAACAGGGTGTGCCCCGTCGCCGGGTCCGAACCGACCCTGCTGTGGCAGTCCTCGTCATCGACGGTCGGATTCTTCGGACTCGTCACCCATCAGCAGCTCAGTTGTGACCCCGGCAGCCTGCTGCGGCCGCCGACCGACGCTTCGGGCCAGCGGTGGAGTTTCCAGTGCCGCTCGGTCGACGACACCTGGCGGGTCACCGGCCGTACCGTCGGGGTGGTGGACGTGGCCGTCGGGCGAACCCAGGTTCCGGCCCTCCATGTGCGGCTCGATGTCGCCATCAGCGGCAGCGAGACCGGTACCAGCCCGACCGACTACTGGTTTGCGCTGGATGGATCCGAGATCGTCAGAGTCCAGAGCACCACCGATGTGGCTCAGGGGTCGAGTCCCTTCGGCACGGTGCGATATCACGATGAGTACCGGCTGCAGCTCACCTCGATCACCCCGCGGCGGTAGGAGGCTGCCGGGGGGGTCAACCGGCGGTGACGGCTCTGACCGCCCATCCGTAGGAGAGGGTCTGCAACTCGACGGCGGCGAAACCGGCACGGAGAAGGCGTGGCTCGAGGGTGTCCGGGTCGATGGTGTTGTAGACGTCGTTGCCGTGAAAATTGGCCAACTCCTGGCTGCCCATCGAATCGAAGGCGGCGAACACCGAATGGGGCTGAAGGACTCGGGCGACTTCGGCGAACAGACGATCCTGCATCTCCTCGGTGGGGACGTGGTGGAACAGGACGAAGGACGCCGCTCCGGTGAATCGCCGGTCCCCGAACGGCAACGGGGGCCCGTCGACGTGGACGACCTCGACGTTGGTGCCGGCCAACCGGGAGGAGAGGGCGTCGGCGAGTTGGAGGTCGAGTTCGAGGGCGGTGAGGGACCCTACCCGGCCCCGGAGAAGATCGGTCGAGAGTCCCGGGCCGGGTCCCATCTCGAGGACGTCGTCACCCAAGTCGGCGGTGCCGAGGGTGAAGGGCAGGATCGAGTCCCGCAGCGTCTCGTACCAGTACTGACTGGACAGCAGCCGGAGATGCTCGACGTTCACGTTTGCAGGGTATGCCTGATGCACCTGATTGTCTTTGATAGATAGCTGTTTTAGCCGGTTGCGCCTGTGTTGGTTGGCCAAACATCACGCTGAGTGGCACTGACCAGACGCCAAGCGTTGGTCCACCGGGTGACGGGCAGCGGACGCCCGAAGGACGCACTGGCTTCCGCCATCGTCTGGGTGGTGGCACGCCAGCCGGCGGACGCCATCCAGGCCTCGGGCTCACCGTCGGGAGCCGGTCGCCACAGCGGGTGGGGCATGGCTCCCCGCGCGGTGCTCAAGGTGGCACCCAGCCGACCGCGGTCGCCGGCGCCGGCCAGCCGGGTGAGCAGTTCCAACCGCTGGTCGGGCTCGAGGTAGACGAGGAGGCCTTCCAGAATCCAAAGAGTCGGTTCCCCGGGATCCCAACCTCCGGTGGCGAGGAGGGAGAGCCAACCCGGATCGAGAAGGTCCGCGACCACCGGGTGGCGTCGACAGCCGGGGGTGAGGCCGGAATCCTCGAGCAACTCGTTCTTCACCTCGAAGATGTCACTCCGGTCGACTTCGAAAGGGCGACGTCGGCCGGCAATGGCAACCGGAAGGCGCGGGCGTCGAGGCCGGCGGCCACGATGACGATCTGGCGGAAGCCGTCTTCCATCGCCTCCATCGTCACCCTGTCGAGAAACCGGGTCCTCGCCGCGATCCAGGCCACCAGGCCGGGGCGCACCGGCGGGAGCGGATCATCGGAGCTCCCGACCAGATGCACCGCCAGGGGATCGACGAACCACGGGTCCGGACGAATGCTTTCGGCCGCCCGGCACACCGCCACCGACACCGCGGTCGAGCCCACCGCTGACAATCTCGATCGGTCAAGAATGGGGGTGTTCCATAGCCGCCAGGATCCCCAACGTCGCCCGGGTGGTTGCGAGGTCGCCGCCGCTCACCCTGGTGGCCAACTCGGCGTCGACCCGATCGATGGCGGAGCGGATCTCCGACGCCGCCGCCCGCCCGCGTTCGGTGAGTCCGATCGTCACCCGACGTCGATCGTCGGGGTCGGGAGCCCGCTCGACGTAGCCGCGGGCCACCAGGGTATCGACCAGTTGGCTGGCGGCTTGCTTGGACACCGCCAACTCACCGGCCACGTCGCGCAGGTTCCGGCCCTGTCTGGCGATCCGGCCGATCACCGATCCGCCGCTACGGGGCATGTCGTCGAACCCGGCGTTGAAGAGCGCGGTGCGGATGGCGGCGGTGTAGGTCCGTCGGGCGGCGCCGAGGAGTGGGGGCAGGACCACATCCTTGGACCAGTGGGGCTCGGTCATGGCCGACACTATATAGTCAACCCATTTGATAGTCAATCCAATGGACTACATGCCCGGGGCGCGCTGATCGCCCGGCTCGGCGGGGCGCTGTTATACCGCGAAGACTCTGACGAGCCCACTGGTTCGGAACCCGGCCCTCAGGGACGGACCTCGTAGTAGAGGTTGGCGGGGTCCTCGAAGTCGTGAAGGGTGAACCGGGTGAATCCCGCCTCCCGGCACAGCTGCTCGGCCAGTTCGCGGTGGAGACCGAGGGTGCCCAGTCCCGCCCCACCCGGCTCCGACAGCGCCGACGACATGCAGGTCGACACCGAGGTCCCGTACATCAGGGCCAACAGCGGGTTGCGGAGGTTCTCGTCCCAGGAGACACCGGATCGGATGTCCTTCACCAGCAGCGTCCCGTCATCTCGGAGGCTCCGGCGGATGGCGGCGAGAGCCTCGGCCGGATGCGGCATGTCGTGCAGGCAATCGAGGGTGAGCACCAGGTCGAAGGTCGGCGCGGCCGGCAGGTCGGCCGCCCCGGCCCGGTGGAGGGCGACGTTGGCCAACCCTCCCTCCTCGAGTTTGTGCTGAGCCCGGTCGATGGCATGAACGGAGGGGTCGTAGCCCTCGAATCGCGAGTTGGGAAACGCGCCGGCCAGGGTGAGGAGGGCCACCCCGGATCCGCAGCCGACGTCGGCCACCCGGGCCCCACCGGTGAGGCGGTCGACGACACCGTCGAGGGCCGGGAGCACCACCGGGACCAGGGCCAGGCGGGACCAGGGACCCAGCATCCGCTCGACGGTGTGGGCGGCCGATGGGCCGAGGTCGTCGTAGCTGAGGCCGACCCCGGTCCGGAAGGCGTCGGCGAGCCGGTCCACCACCTCGGGCGGCGCGACCCCGCCCTGGAAGGCCCCGGCGGCGAAGAACAGGCTGCCGGTGTCTTCGACCAGCACCTCGGCCGCCTCCGGGCTCAACGCGAATGTTTCCCCGTCGTTGGTGTCGAGGAGCAAGGCGGCGGCCTGGCTCCGCAACCATTCCAGCAGCCACCGTTCGTGCAGACCGGTAGCGGCGGCCAAGGTCGCCGCCGACATCGGGCCCTGGCCGGCCATCGCCTCGTACAACCCGAGCCGGTCACCGAGGTGGATCATCAAGGAGATGACTTCGCCCTCTTTGTACTTCCAGACCTGGAGGGCGAACAGCGCCGACTTCATCTCATCGGGCTGACCGACGATCTCGGTGGACACGCCTCCTGTCTACCATCGACGGCTCACGCCTCCAGTGGGAGGCTGGCCGCGGATTCGGAGACCGGATGGGATGAATCCCCAGGTGGCCGCCACCCTCCACCCCGGGTGCGTGACTGGTCGGTAC